>JAFRHS010000013.1 GCA_017433225.1 Clostridia bacterium | reverse complement strand
CTGCGCGTTGAAGTTGACATAACCGTTCTCGATGCGCCACCAGCCGTACTTGTTCTGTGCGATGCCGGTGTAACCGGTGTCGACTACGCCGTCGACGTACATCGCCCACTTGCCATCGGGGCCCTGGACGATGCCGTTCAGAACGCCTTCGTTGGGGTCTTCCTGTGCAGGCTGCGCGGGTGCCGGGTCGTTCTGAGCAGGCTGTGCCGGATCTTCCTGTGCGGGTTCTTCGGCCGGTGCCGGGTCTTCCACATCGGGAATGGCGTTCAGGACCTGTTTGGCGATGTAGGCGTGGCCCGCGTCATTCGGATGGATGTTGACGGTGTACTCGCCCATACCGGCGAGGTTCATGTCACTTCCCACAAAGGCGGCCAGAGAGATCGTGCCGAGGACAGACGTATTGAACGCGTCGACGTAGGTGTAATATCTCTTTGCCGGGTTCAGCTGAGCCAGATAGAGGTTGAGGCTCATCATCACCGGGTCGAGGGCCTTGCCGATCTTGATGGGGATATCGTCCGAGAGTGTGGCCTCAGACATCGGATTATAAAGACCAATGACATAGATGTCCGCGTTCGGGTTGATCTCGTGGATCAGCTTGATGATGGCGGGATAATTCGTGTTGAACTTGTAAAGTCCGCCCAGCGCAGCCTTGGAAACGATTTCCAGGGCGTATTCGATGCCGTGGATCTTTGCTACCGCTTCTGTGAGCTTGACGATCATGTCATTCTCGGAGCCGTACTTCTTCAGCAGGTCTTCGATGATCCAGTCCTTGTATTCCGGCTGTCCGAAATAAGAAGCATACTGCGGATAGATGGACGCATACAGCGCCATGATGATGGGCAGCTGGATGTCGTTCGAGCCGAGGTCGATCGTGACGAGGTCGGACTTGGCGATCTCTTCGCGGATCCTCGCCTGAAGTTCGGGATCCTGCGGATCACACAGCGTCTTGCCGTTCGCCATTCCTTCCGACAGCGCTTTGGCAACTGCGCCGTCGTCGTTGTTGTAGGACGGGTCCAGAGTCTCGCGCAGTTCGGAGGTGCGCCAGCCGCTGTGTGCCTCATTGTAATAGTTTTCGTTGTTCTCGTCGATGCCAACGCCCTTGGCGACGAGGTCCGGGTAGGCTCCGGCGACACGTTTGCCTTCCGCGGTGCCGCCCTCTTCTGCCACGTCGTAGTACGACTGGATGCCGAAGCCCGTCGTCACGCTGTCACCAAAAAAGACGTAGGACTGGTACTGTTTCTTATGGGCGGCAAAGGCCGAGACGCAGACTGCGGACAGGGCCAGGACCAGCGCCAGAAGAAGCGCTAACAGTTTTCTGGTATGTTTCATTCGATCCACTCCGTTCTTAGAAAAATGTGATTATGAATCTATTTTATTATCTAATGTTAATCTTTATGTAAACTGAAATTTGTGCAAATAAATCGTTAACGTTCGTTTTTTAGACGGGGCAAAAAATAACGCCTCTCCGGGGCGATTTACCGCTCCAGAAAAGCGTTTACGTCAAAGTGTTCGAAATCGGGAATGAAGGACTCGGATGCCGCCTCTCCCTCCTGGACGAAGGCGTTCGTGATGCCGAGGTCCACGGCGTAGTTCACGACGTCGTCGTACTCGGCGGCGGTCACCCGCCGGTCCAGTTCTTTGTACTTCCCGCCGGCCAGCCTGGCGATCCGCGGCAGCGGTGTGTACTGGTCCATGATGCTGAGATAGATGTCGTCTCCGTAGGTGTCCCAGAGGTACCTGAGGACCGCTTTAGAGTCCTCTGTGCAGCCCGGCAGGATGAGGTGCCGAACGATGATGCCGCGGGTCATCATGCCGTCGAGGTCAAAGGCGCAGAGGTCCGGGACCCAGGTGTCCCGCCGCTGCGCTTCATGCGTCTGCCGCGCCATCTCTTCGAGGGCGGCGGACGCCACGTCGAAGTAGTCCGGTGCGAAGGAGTAGCGGGCCGCGAGTTCCGGGCTCACATACTTGAAGTCCGGGAGCCAGATGTCTACGAGACCGTCCAGCATGCGGAGGGTCTCGACCGTCTCATACGTGCCGGTGTTGTAGACGACCGGCAGTCCGAGTCCCAGCTCTTTGGCGCGTTCGAGCGCCGGTACGATGGCCGGCACGAAGTGGGTCGGGGTGACGAGGTTGATGTTGTGCGCGCCCATGTCTTCGAGCTTCAGAAAGACGTCGGTCAGTTCTTCCGGGGTCACCTCTGCCCCGTTCGTACCGTCCGCGATGTTGTAGTTCTGGCAGAAGACACAGCCGAGGGGACAGCCGGTAAAAAAGACTGTACCGGACCCGCGGTCGCCGGAGAGGCAGGGTTCTTCCCACATGTGGAGCGAAGCCCGGGCGATCCGCACCGTCGCGGTCTCATGGCAGCGTCCCCGCTGACCGGCGGTCCGGTCCATCCCGCAGGCGCGGGGACAGAGCGCACAGGCAGAGAGGTTACTCATCCGGGGTTTCCCGCGCCTTCATGGCCGCTTCTGCCGCCTGTTTCGCCTTGTGTTCGGCAATGGCGGCCTGCATGGCGGCGTGTTCCTCCATGAGTTCCATCTTGAGAGCCATCGGTCTCCAGCCCGCGTTGGTGGGCGTGGCGACCGCCTTGAGCGGGATCCACAGGTCGTTCTCGCGGGTCGCCGTCAGGAACGCGTCGAGCGTCTGCTCCGGCAGGTTCGCGAGCAGGAACATCTCCTCCGGGAATGCGAGAGCGCTCATCGCGAGCTTTGCCTCCGCGCTCAGTTCGGTCTTCGTGGCGACAGAACCGCCGTCGAGCAGATCGCCGATGGACAGGGAAAATGCTTCCGGTGTCTCAGAGGCGCAGTAGTTGATGAGACCCACTCCGAGGTCGTCGCAGATGGTCTGAAGGGTGGTCAGTCGATCGCCCTCGTAATTGAAGGCAAGGATGGCCGGTTTCGGCTGACGGGGAATGGCTTTCATGGAGGTTCCTCCTTTATGGTCGTGGCCTTTCGGCCGTTCATTCAGTGCACCTATTATAACAGAGTCCGACGGCAAAAGGAACTGTCCGCAGAGTGCCGGTCCACCCCCGCTTCCCCTCAAAACTGTCGGGGCTTGCGGCTTCATTTCGGTGCAGTTTGTTGTCTATTTCTTTGCGTTAGTTCCTTCTATAATGATACTTGTACAATTGTCAAAACCCGTAGTTTCAAGCGACTGCGGGGCAGAACTGTTTCAAGGAGAGCATTATGGAATACCAGAACAATTACCCGGTCGTCATCGTCCACGGTCTCATGGGCTGGGGCGAGCAGGACCTCGTCGACAAGACATTCCCCCACTTCGGCCTCACGAAGGAGAAGGACCTCTGCAAGCACCTGCGGGAGCAGGGCATTGAAGTCTACCGCCCCTCTCTCGGCCCCGTCAACAGCGGCTGGGACCGGGCCTGTGTCCTTTGGGCCTATCTGTTCGGCGGCCGCGTCGACTACGGCAAAGTCCATTCACAGAAGTATGGCCACGCCCGTTTCGGCAGAGAGTACCCGGGCGTACTCAAAGACCTGGGTCAGGAAGGCCCGCATAAGAAGATCAACATCTTCGGGCATTCGTTCGGCGGGCCATCCATCAAAGAGATCACCGCTCTGTTCGTCTACGGTTCGGAAGAGGAGCGCGCCGGGACCGATCCTGACGACCTGTCTCCCCTGTTCGCGGGCGGCCACGCCGGTCTGGTCCACACCATCACGACCTTGTCCGGCGTCAACAACGGCACGACGCTCGCCACCTTCCTCGGCAACCCGGGCATGACCTTCATGACGTACTACATGCTGGTCCTCAACTCGGTCCTTGCGACCACCCCGGCGATGAAGTACTACAATTTCATGACCCAGCAGTGGGGTCTCATGCCGGAAGTCGAGGAGATCCACGGCTGGAAGTTCCAGACGCCCTGGTCCCATCTCGACGCCATCAGGGCATACAACAAAAACAAGACGCTGGACGCCGTCACCCACGAGATGAAGGTCGAAGTCGTCCAGGAGCTCGTCAACCCGCACCAGCTTCCTCAGCCGGACATCTACTACTTCGCGCAGAGAGCGGACGGCACCGTCGACGACGGCAAGGGCGGCCGCAACCCGAGCTACGACGACATGTGCGGCCTCTGCTGGTCCGCCGGCTGGATGACCGCGAAATGCCACCCGAAGAAACTCGCAAAGTACGGCGTCTTCAACGACCCGGACTGGAAACGCTGTGACGGTTTCGTCAACCTGCCGGGCCAGTCGGCGCCCTTCAACGCTCGGAGTGAAGACGCGGACTACGACACAGATTTCAAACCCGGCATCTGGTACAACATGCCCGTCGAACGCGGCGACCACGTCATCTGGGTCGGCTGGCGAAAAACGAAGGAAGAATACTTCGCGATGTTCGACCGCATGATCGACATTTGCCGCAGACTCCCGGACGGCGATACCGTGTGAGCGTTCGAAAGACCATAAAAACGAAAAGACCCGGTCATCTGACCGGGTCTTTTGATCTTCTTTATTCGTCGCCGAGGGCTTCTTTGAGCTTGGCGAACGCTTCGGCAGCTTCCGGAGCGTTGGCGGTGTCGACCTTGCCGAGGTCCACGAGGGTGGCCGTCTGGGGACGGATCGGCATGGTGGCGAGGACCGGGACGCCAAGGTTCTTGGCGATCTCTTCGGCTTTGCTCTCGCCGAAGACGTTGAGCTTCTTGCCGCAGTCCGGGCACTCCATGTAGCTCATGTTCTCGATGACGCCGAGGATGGGGACGTTCATCATCTGGGCCATGTTGTAAGCCTTTTTGACGATGAGCTGGACGAGGTCCTGCGGAGTGGTGACGACGATGATGCCGTCGACCGGCAGGGACTGGTAGATGGACAGCGGGACGTCGCCGGTTCCGGGAGGCATGTCGACGAACATGTAGTCGACTTTGCCCCAGTCGACGTCTTTCCAGAACTGCTGCAGGACGCCGGCGACCACAGGGCCTCTCCAGACGACCGGGGACTCCTCGTCCTCGAGAAGCAGGTTCATGGAAACGACTTTGACGCCGTTCTCCGCGACGGCCGGCTCGATGCCGACACCTTCGATGGCGGACAGCATGCCGTGGAGGCCGAATGCCTTCGGGATGGACGGACCGGTGACGTCGGCGTCCATGATGGCGGTCTCCTTGCCGTCTTTGGCAGCGGCGCAGGCCAGAAGAGAAGTGACGAGGGACTTGCCGACGCCGCCCTTACCGGACGCAACGGCGATGACCTTGTCGACTTCGCTGAACGGGTTGGACTCCCAGGCGAATTCTTCTTTGTTGAAAGGGACGTTTTCAGGCATAACAAATATCTCCTCTTGGTAATATGTCTAAAGTCTTGATTTACTTAAATGATTATAGCGCGGGAAGCGCGGATTGTCGATTGCTGCCGAAACAGTTTGGGCGATTTGCCCCGGCGCTCCTCACGGCCGCCTCAGTTTTCTTTTCGCTGTTCTCTCAAGTATTCAAAAAACTCTGACAGCAGGGCGCCGCACTCCTCTTCGAGGATGCCGCCCCGCGCGGTCGGCCGGTGGTTGTACGGCAGGTCGAAGAGCGCCGCGACGCTTTCGACCGACCCGGCCTTCTCGTCCTTCGCGCCGTAGTAGACATGGCGGACGCGGGCGTTGATGAGCGCGCCGGCGCACATGGGGCAGGGCTCCAGCGTGACGTAGAGGTCGCACTCCCAGAGCCGCCAGCCGCCGAGCGTCTTGCAGGCGTCGTCGATGGCGAGGACCTCCGCATGGTAGAGCGCGTTCTTTCCGGTCTCCCGCCGGTTGTGGCCGCGTCCGACCACTTCGCCGTCGCGGACGACGACCGCGCCGATGGGGACTTCCCCGTCGTTCATCGCCAGACGGGCTTCCGCCAGAGCCTCCTGCATGAAGCGTTCCTGCTCCTCCGGAGTCGGGTCCGGCCGGGTGATGCCGAGGGCTTTGCGTTCTTTCCAGTCCATCGCTAACCTCCGAAATGGACGGTCTCAAACAGTTCCGCGAACAGCAGCGCGAGCGCCACCAGCATGGTCGGCGAGATGAGCGTGTAGAGCCAGGCCTGCCAGCGCCAGGTGCGGATGCCTTCCTTCGCCGGGCCGCCGGGCATGTACCGGGCTTTGAGCCCCTCTTTCCCCCGGTGCAGACCGAAGAGGTACACGAGGGCGATGGCGCCGTAAATGAGTGCCAGTGTGTTGAGGGACACCATGACCATGGAGGTCATGAGGTCGTCGCCCCGGTCGAGCAGAGCGTTCATGAAGACCGAATAGGTGTTGTTGATGAGATGGATGGCCATCGAGGTCCACAGGCTCCCGGTCATGATGACGAGGATGGCGAGGACCGCGCCGAGAATGAATGCGAACGGCGCCTGGGTCATGTTGCCGTGCATGATGCCGAACAGGATGGCGCTGGCGAGGACCGCGAACGCATCGCCGTACTTCCGCAGGGACTGCAGCAGGACACCGCGCAGGGCAAACTCTTCGACGATGGCCGGGACGATGGCGTTCGAGAGGAGGATCCACAGAAACTGGTAGACCGACGTGGGACTCTCCGGTTTGTAGCTGTCAAAGGTCACGCCGTGCGACTCACTGAACGACACAAAGGACGCGGTCACCGCGTTGGCGATGACGATGGCCATGAGCCCGATGCCGAGGGCTTCCACAAAGAGGATACCAGACTTCGGCTTTTCGAGCGGCAGGAGCTTGTCCCGCTTCTGGACCTTCTTCACAAAGAACGCGCCGATGGCAAAAGGCACGAGGATGGTGAGCAGGGTATACAGGATCTGGATGACCTGCTGGATGGTATATGTATACGGCACAGCGCCCGAGTTCACGAGCTTCACGACCATGCCTCCGGTCCACTCACTGAGGAAATGGAACAGAAGGATGCTGATGCCGAGGATGCCGCTGACTTTCAGGATCTCGATCTTGGTGTCTTTTGACATGGGAGTCACGGGCAGCTGTCCGCTCTGACCCGCCTCATCATAGACGGTGTTGACGCGCCCGTAAGGCGCCTGGTTGTTATCCAAAGGCTTTCACCTCCTACAAGGCTCTATTATATATAAATAAAACATGGAATGCAATTGCCGGAATGCCCGCCGCTTCACAGTTCCGGCGGTCTGTGCTTCTCTTGCGCGGTGCCCCTGTTTTTAGTATGATGATTTTAGAACACGACACGAAAGACCCGAAAGGAGGACCTGCCATGAAGCACCAGACTGTGTTGCGGAGCGCTTCCCGCTCCCTTCTCGCTCTCGCTTTGGCGATGTACCTCCTCTTCTCTCTCACCGCCTGCTCCAAAATGGAGAACGTCAGCCCGAACGGCGAGCCCACCCGCCGGACGACACAGTCCGCGGAGAACGCGGGGCTCACCTATGACCTCGGCGGGTCCAACGTGCAGGGCGTGCTCTCCTCCGGAGAGGACATCGAGTACTATGTGCCCGCTCCCGTGAAGAACCCCGGCGACCGGACCGTCACCCTGTTCATCTGGAACGTGGACACCTGGAAGACCGTCCAGTGGCACTACCGGGACACGCTGACCGCGAAGAAACTCCTTGCAGGGCTCGCGTATGTGACCAACTGGGACCTCACCTGTGAAGTGAAGCCTGCCACACAGAAACTGACGTTCCGCTGGGACAAAGCCTCGTCCCTCTTCTCCGGCATCCCGCTCCGGCAGAACAAGGAGTACTGGATCGGGAACCAGAAGGAACTCGACGCCTGCATCCTCGACAGCGTGTACAAGACGATGCTCGAGAACCTCGGCCCGAGCTACACCGTTTTCTATGCGGACGCGGAAGGGAACGACCTCGAGCTGACCGACGTCGGCGTCACCATCATGGCAAACGTGCCGTACTCGAATTTCTGGCAATACTGAGACAAACAAGAAAGACCTCCCGTCCGGGAGGTCTTTTTGATGCTGGTCTTATTTGAGATAGTTGCGGTCCGGGTCGATGAGTCTCAGGAGGCCGCGGTTGACGAACACATTGAAGGGGTTGAGCCCTGCCGTGAGCTGACGGAACGGGGTCCGGTTGCGAAGAGACACTTTGATCTTGTTGTTGATCTCGCCGGTCTCCTTCTGCTCGAAGTACTTCGAGTCTCTCGGGACGACGAAGGTCAGTCCGTCTTCGATGAGTTCGATGGTCAGGTCTTCGGTCGCGTGGCACTCACCGTCGACGTTCGTCTGGGACGGTTTGCGGGCGTGGATGGTCATCTTCTTTCCACGGTAGTACTCGCAGAAACCAAACTTGGTGTGGTCGCCCTTGACCTGCCAGTTGATCATCATCGGCAGGAACATGGCGGGCCAGGAACTGGTGCGGCGCATGATGACGAAGTCGAGAGCGTGGTCGTCCGGTACCGCGAAGGGAGCCACCATGATGCCGGAGCCGTACCAGCGGGAGTTCGCGCCGACCACCTGGATGAAGGGGCCGGTCATGCGCTTGCCGTCGACCGTGACGTCGAAGTCGTGCCAGACGCGGGTGAACATGCAGTAGAGACCGGCGAGGAAGTAGGTCGCGTGGCCGGCCGCGCCGGGGATGCTCTTGGCCTTCACCTGCAGCGCGCAGGTCTCGGCGTCGAAGCCCATCGAGGCCTGATTGATGGCGATCTCGTCGCCGGCTTTCAGGCAGTCGATGGTATAGGGGGTGCCTTCGATCTGTCCTTCGATGTCGAGGAACAGCTCTTTATCGCCAAAGAGACGAATCCAGTCGTTGCCGGAGCCCTTCGGGACGACGGCCACCTGTGCATTTTTGTGACCGTACGCGCCGTTGACGACTTCATAGAGCGTGCCGTCTCCGCCGACCGCATAGAACCGGCAGGGTGCATCGCCGAGCGCCGTCGCGGTCTCGTCGACGAACCGGATGCCGTCGCCGGCGGCTTTCGTCGTGTAGATCTCATAGTCGACGCCCAGTTTTTCACAGGCGGGGATGATGAGTTCGTTCACGATGTCGATCTTGTTGTTTTTACCGGACACGGGGTTGACTACGAAATAGTGTTTCAAAGCTGCCATAACGCATTCCTCCATTCGACACCATTATCCTACTTCTTTTCGAAAAAATCCATGTTATAATAAAAAAGTCTAATAACACCTTCAGAAAGGGCGATTTACCTCATGGCAGCACCACGCAGCGACAACGTGAAAGAGATCATTCTCGCGAAGACGTCGGAACTCATGGAAGAGACCGGTCTTTCGTCGATCTCCCTCGCGTCCATCGCCGAAGCCTGCGGCATTTCCAAGGGTACGCTGTACTACCATTACAAGACCAAAGAGGACATCTTCTTCGACCTCATCGAGCGGCATTTCCGGGAGCAGGAGCAGGAGCTCATCGCCTGGATGGACGACCTGTCAAAGGACGTCTCCGTGAACCGTCTGCTCATGTATGTCCTCGACCGGAACAACTACGAAGGGGCCCTGCGCATGCAGGTCCTGTCCGCCGCCTGTTTCGGCAACGAGGACGTTCGCCGCAAGGTGCTGGACATCTACGACAAGTTCCGCAACCTCATCGTCGAGAAGCTGCTCGAGCGGGACGACTGCACCCGGGAAGACGCGGAGTACATCGCCTGGATGTCCCTGCTGCTGTCCGACGGGCTCATCATGCATTCCCAGCTCGGCAACCCCGCCTTCGACCCGCAGCAGTTCATCCGCAGGACCGAAGAGTTTTTCAAAGATAAGATCTGACTTCAGAACCACAGGAGTCGGCCCTCATACGAGAGCCGGCTCTTTTTTTGCGGCGATGTACGCCGTGTTATTTCAACGTTTCGAGAAAATCGTCCTTCTCGTCGTACGCGATGACCGCGTCCCAGGCCGGGGTGTTGTAACCGTCCCGGTAGCCGTCATAACCGTCGCGGGTGAACCGCTTCTCGTCCTCGGCGAGGTCGAGACCGATGGTGCCGCCGGGGTTCATCGTGTAGTCGGGGTCGAAGTACTCCTTCAGGAGTTTGAAGATGCCGTACTCCGTCTCGCCGATGTTGCCCTCGAGCCAGGGCGCGAACATCTTGCCGATGCCGTGGTGGTGGGACAGGGCCGCGCCGGAGCGGACGATGGCGTCGAGGATGTCCTGCAGGTACTCGTGGAAGGCGTCCGACTCGTGGATGGGCGTCAGGAAGATGAAGTACAGGTTCGCGCCCTGCGGATAGCAGTGGGACATGTGCGTCGTGATGACCGAGTTCGGGTGCGCGTGGCAGACTTTCCGGACTTCGCGATGAACCTTCTCCATGTTGGACCAGTTGACGCAGCATTCGAGCGTGTCGACGCAGATGCCGAAGTCCATGATGGTGTCCCGGAGGTACGGGTCATTGAACCGCCCGTGCTCCCAGCTCTTGCAGACGTAGCCGGTGAGCGGGATGGCGCCGTGCTTCAGCGCGATCTTCAGGATGTTGTAATAGACGTTCCAGGAGTAGCCCTTCTCGCCTTCGGTGAAGCCGAGGAACAGGCAGCGCTCCATGTCCCTGTAGCCGAGTTTTTCAAGCATGGGCTGCAGCGGCGTGTCGTCGACGTTGTAGAGGCGGAGCATCATGTTGGTCTCCTCCTCGTCGGACAGACGGAAGACGGAGGAGAAGCCGCACTCGCGCTGCATCATTTCCCGGGCCGCCTCCATGGCGTCGTTCCAGTTCTTGAACATGTAAGAGAAACGGTGCCGGTTCTCGGGCATGTAGCGGTAGAAGCGCAGGGTGACTTCGGTCAGGACGCCGAACGTGCCCTCGCCGCCCATCATGATCTCGTTGAGGTTGGGGCCGGTGGCCTCCCGCGGGTAATGGGAGGTGACGATCTCGCCCCGGGGCGTCGCGTACTTCTGGGACACGACGAGGTCCTTGGCACAGCCGTAGTAGGTGGAGTTCTGGCCGGAGCCTCTCGTGACGACCCAGCCGCCCACCGAGGAGTACTCGAAGGACTGGGGGAAGTGGCCGCAGGTGTAAGCGCGCTTCGCGCCGAACTCCTCGACCGCGTTGTTGAGGTGGTTCTCATAGTCCGGACCGGACAGACCGGCCTGGACCGTGATGGTCTGATCCACTTCGTTGAAGTAGAGGACCTTGTTGAACTTCCGTCTCATATCGAGAGAGACGCCGCCCTTGACGGGCTCGACGCCCCGGGTGACGGAGGAACCGCCGCCGTAGACATAGAGCGGGATCTTGTGCTCGGCGCAGTAGGCGACCGTCTTGACGATCTGCTCCGACTCGCTCGGGTACAGGACGATGTCCGGCAGAGAGTCGAACTTTTTCTCGCGCATCCGGAGGAGGTCATAACAGGTCTGGCCGTACATGACAGACATGCGGTCGTAGTCGCCCTGAGACCAGTCGTCTCCATAGACGCTCTTGAAAAAGTCCACGTGCTCCTGCGCCATCTTCGGCGCGTATTCCGGACCCAGTTCGACCTTGTCGAAGCCGAGGTCCATCGCGTAGTCTTTGAAGTCCTCGTCTTTGACGTTCAGACGGTCCTTCATCATGTTGTAGAGGGACTCCTTCGGCAGTTTGAAGAAGTCGGGGTCGCCCCAGCGGAAAATGGACCGGTACGAGTCCGGGGCCGCCGCTTTGGTGATCCATTTCGGCTCGAAGCCGCTGTACGGTTTATATGCCATGGGTGTTTCCTCCTTTATGCGTCGGGTTGCAAGAGATCTGAGGTCGCGATGACGTCGGCGCCGGTGCCGAGGACATCCCGGATGAGGATGTCGCCTCTGGATACTTTCATCGTAACACAGACTTTGTTGATTTCGTTCATGACATCAAAGATCTTTTCTTTCGGGATGTCCGTCGAGACCCGGACGGGCAGGACGGGCGTTTCCGGGAACGCGGTGCGCACCGTCGAACAGATGGTGCGTTTCGGGGCGGTGAGTTCGTTGATCGCGAACAGTTCTCCCCTCGGGCAGCGGTTGCCGGTGACGGTGATGCTTCCGTCGTCCTCGCGGTCGACAGTCAGCAGACAGCCCTTCGGGCAGGTGATGCAGACCATCTGGTTCGGCGCCATGTCCCCGGCGGGTTCTTCCAGGGGGACCGGCACGCGGGGTTTATCGCTGGGATCGTAAGTCCCTTTGGCGTATTCCGCGGCGTTCGTTCCGGCGAGCTCCCCGCTGTCGGAGACGTAGTCCACCAGGTCGAAGACCTGCAGGGAGTTGCCGCAGGAGAAGACGCCGGGGACGGAGGTCTCCTGGTCCTTGTTACAGCGGGGGCCCCTGGTGGCCGCGTCGATCTCGATGCCCAGTGTTTCGGAGATCTCGTTCTCCGGGATGAGGCCTACGGAGAGGATGAGGGCGTCGCAGTCGAGGTACTGTTCCGTACCCTCGATGGGTCTCATGTTCTCGTCCACTTTGGCGATCTCCACGCCGGTCAGCCGGTCTTCCCCGAAGACCCGGGTCACCGTGTGGGACAGGTACAGGGGGATGTCGAAGTCCCGGAGACACTGCTGGATGTTTCGCGCCAGTCCGGACGGAGTGGGTTTCACTTCATAGACGCCCAGGACTTCCGCGCCTTCGAGCGTCAGCCGGCGGGCCATGATGAGGCCGATGTCGCCGGAGCCGAGGATGACACATTTCTTCGTGGGCATCTGGCCGCAGAGATTGATGAAGTTCTGGGCCGTGCCGGCCGTGAAGACGCCGGCGGGACGGGTGCCGTGGATGGAGACCTGCTTCGCGGTCCGTTCCCGGCAGCCGGTGGCGAGCACCATGGCCTTTGCTGCGATGGTGTGGACGCCTTCCCGGTCGACGACGACGGTCTCGAAGCCGTCCGCGGTCTTCTTCACGTCCGTGACGAAGGTCTGGAGCAGCGCCGTTATGCCGCGTTTTTCGAACTCGTCGATGAACCGCTCGGCGTACTCCGGGCCGGAGAGTTTTTCTTTGAACCGCACGAGGCCGAAGCCGTCGTGGATACACTGTTTCAGGATGCCGCCGAGGCGCTGCTCCCGTTCGATGAGGAGCACGTCCGCTCCGGCGTCGTGGGCGGCGATGGACGCTGCCAGTCCGGCAGGACCTCCTCCGATGACGAGGACGTCACAGTTCCGGTTGTCAGTCATGCGGCCCACCTCCTTTCGTGGGTCCGTAGAACAGGACGGCTTCCTCCGAGGACTTGCGGACCTCGGTCATGGGGATGCCCTCGTGCTCCGCGATGATCTGCGCCACCAGCGGCGAGCAGAACCCGCCCTGACAGCGGCCCATGCCGGGCCGGACCCGTTTCTTGACCGCGTCGATGGTCGGCGGGCAGCAGGGGCTGTTCAGGGCGTCGAGGATCTCGCCCTTCGAGACCTCTTCGCACCGGCAGATGATGACCCCGTAGTCCGGGTTCTCGGCGATGTACCTCGCCCGCTCTTCGGGCGCCATTTTACAGAGTTCCGGGATGCCTTTGCGGTGCGGGTCGAAGCGTTCGTTCTTCGAGACCGGCCTTGTCTGACCGATGCGCTCCGCCACGTCCTTCGCGACGTCGAGGGCGAAGGCCGGCGCGGACGTCAGGCCCGGCGACTGGATGCCGCCGACGTGGTAAAGGTTTTTGCAGTTCCGGCCCCATTCGATGACGAAGTCCTCTTCGAAGGTCGGGGCGCGGACGCCGGTGAAGTATGTGATGATGTCCCGCGGGGCCGCGGCGGGCACCGTCTTCTGCTGTTTTTGATAGATGGTCCGGATGCTTTCGGGGCGCGTCGAGAAGTCTTCCTTCTCGCGGCACTCGACCGCGTCCGGTCCGGCGAGGACATTGCCGTGGGCCGTCTGCATGAGGCCGCCGCCCTTGGTGTGGCTCGTGAGCGCCTGTTTGTTGACCTCGATGATGGAGGCGATCGTGCTTATGATCTTCGCGGACTTCACGTCCTGGATGGTGTCCGTGCCGCGCCGCGGGTGGATCGAGTAGAACCGGTCGTGCGCCATCCCGGCGACATCGTCGGCGAAGACACCGGCGGCGTTGACCACGACGGCCGGGTAGACGGTCCCCCGGTTGGTGTGGACGGCAGTGATGGCCCCACCGTCGGTGTCCATGGAGAGGACCGCCGTGTTGAGGCTCAGTTCGACGCCGTTTTGCGCCGCGTTTTCCGCGTAGGCGATCGTCAGGTTGTACGGCGAGACGATGCCGGCGGAGGAGTTGTACATCGCGAACGCGAAGTCCGGGTTCATGGTCGGGTTGTCCCGCAGGAGCTGCTCCTTCCCCACGATCTTCACGTCGGTGACGCCGTCATGGTACTTGCGCCAAAGCGCGAGCAGCGTGACCGCCGGTCTCAGATAACCCTGCGTGAAGCAGGCGTACTGGCCGATGCGACGGAACGGGACGTTCAGGTCGGCGCAGACCCTGTCATACATATGGTTGCCTTCGAGCACGTACTTCTGCT
The DNA here is from genome assembly GCA_017433225.1 of Clostridia bacterium. Lineage (GTDB taxonomy): Bacteria > Bacillota > Clostridia > Oscillospirales > Acutalibacteraceae > RUG420. Next base: position 9,330 of record JAFRHS010000013.1, on the reverse strand, counting down.
TGAGGCTCCCTTTGCCGAGGTCGATGCCCGGGTGGACTTCCCCGTCGTTGCGGCCGGAGGCCTGCAGGGCGAAGTCGGCTTCTTTTTCGACGAGCAGGATGTCGAGGTCCCACTTCGCGAGTTCCCGGGCGATGGACGTCCCGGAGATGCCGCCGCCGATGACGAGCACGTCGACGTGTTTCCCGTCGAGGGCGTCATCGCGGACGGACGGGACACGCATCGGGATGGGCTCCGCCCCTTCCAGTGTGATATCGTTCACGACGTGGACACGCCGTTTGTCTTTGGAGACCGCCATGTTGCAGGCTTTCAGGATGTCTTCCCAGGTCGGGAGGCTCCCGGAGACACGGATGGTGTCCCCTTCCCGGACGGCCGTCACAGCATTGCCGAAGGTCTTGTTCAGTTTTCGTTGGACGCGTCTGATCTCATTCGTTCCAGACAAAGGTTCCACCTTCTTCCTTCGAGTCGGTCGTTTGACCGACTCTCTACCTCTATTATAATCTGAACCCATGTAAAGTCAATGACACGAGCGGTCCCATTCTGCACAATTATTCCAACCGCGCCTTGTGTATTTCGCCGAAAAGACAAAAAAGACAGCCCCTCACAGGAGCTGTCTCTCGCATAGTTCTCTTTTTTTTGAGGCAGGTTTCGCTTCGCCGGGTCGTTATTTCAGGATACCGCTGTCTGCGATCGAGCGGACGGCTTCTTTGATCTTCTCCGGCGGGAGGACGAGGGCGAAGCGGGTGTAGCCTTCGCCTAAGGGGCCGAAGCTTCCGCCGGGGGTCGTGATGACCCCGGCGCGCTCGATGAGGTCGAGGCAGAAGGCCATGCTGAGGCCCTCGTCGGAGCCGTGGGCGGCGACATAGGCGTTGTGGTAAGCCGGCGGTACCGGCGCCCAGACGAACATGGAGCCTTTGGAGTCGGGGACGTCCCAGCCGATGGAACGCAGGCCGGCGCAGAGGGCGTCGCGGCGGGCCTGGTAGTCTCTGCACTGCTGCTCGACCATGTCGGTCGGGCCGGTCAGAGCGGCGATGGCGGCTTTCTGGATCGGCAGGAAGACGCCGAAGTCGATCTGGCTCCGCATCTTGCGGAACGCCGCGACGACGTCCGGCCGTCCGATAAGGAAGCTCATTCTGGCGCCGGTGACGTCGAAGGACTTCGACAGGCTGAAGAACTCGGCGCCGATGTCGACGGCACCGTCATACTGCAGGAAACTGCCGCCCTTCACGCCGTCGAAGATGATGTCCGAATAGGCGTTGTCGTGGAGCAGCAGGATGTCATACTGTTTTGCGAAGGCGATGAGCTCTTTGTAGACCTTATCGTTGCCGACGCTGCCCATCGGGTTCGCCGGCAGGGAGACGACCATGAACTTCGCCCGTTTCGCGACGTCCTCCGGAATGGTGGAGACGTCCGGCAGGAAGTTCGTCTCGGCCGTCATCGGGTAGTACCAGGGCTCCGCGCCGGCCATCTTGGCGCCGGCGATGAAGACGGGATAGCACGGCGTCGGCAGCAGGACGGTGTCGCCCTCGTTGACGAGCGCCATGCCGACATGGCCCATGCCCTCCTGCGTACCATAGCAGGAGCAGACCATGTCCGGGGTGATCTTCACGCCGAAACGCCGGTCGTAGTACGCGCAGACAGCGTCGAGGAGTTCCGGCAGGTCGCGCAGGGCGTATTTCCAGTTCTCGGGGTCCATCGCCGCTTCTGCCAGGGCTTCCCGGATATGCAGCGGAGTCTCGAAGTCCGGGGTGCCGACGCTCATGTTGAACAGCGTGCGTCCCTCGGCCTCGAGCTCGAGTTTTTTGTCGTTCAGCGCTCCGAAGATCTCGTCTCCGAAGCGGTCCATGCGTTTGGAAAACTGCATCTGGTTCGTTCCTTCTTCCGTTTTCGGGGTCTTTTTCTGAAGTATTGTACCACAAGGAAGTAAATCGCCCAATATATTGGGAATAGAAAACGCAGAAAAAACGTGCTATAATACTGCTCAATTCTTTTGTATAAAGTGAGATTATTGAAGAAAGAAGGGGTTTTATGACCCTCGACAAGATCTACCACGCCGCGTTTGTCCTGAAGGACATCATCCGCAAGACCGACGTCATTGCGGCGCCGGAACTCAACCCGGACGCGGACATCATCCTCAAAACCGAAAACCTGCAGGTCACCGGTTCCTTCAAGGTCCGCGGTGCCGCTTACAAGATCTCCCAGCTTTCCGACGAGGAGAAGGCCCGGGGCGTCATCGCCTGCTCCGCCGGCAACCATGCTCAGGGCGTGGCATTGGCCGCGACGAAGGCCGGCGCGAAGAGCCTCATCTGCCTGCCGGACAACGCTCCCATCTCCAAAGTGGAAGCCACCAAGAAATACGGCGCGGACGTCTGCCTCGTTCCCGGGGTCTACGACGACGCGTACAATAAAGCCCTCGAACTGAGAGACAGCGAAGGCTACACCTTCGTCCACCCGTTCAACGACGAGGACGTCATCGCGGGTCAGGGCACCATCGGGCTTGAGATCCTCGAGCAGGTCCCGGACGTCGACGCGGTCATCGTGCCGGTCGGCGGCGGCGGACTCATCTCCGGTGTCGCATACGCCATCAAGGCGCTGAACCCGAACGTCAAAGTGTACGGTGTCCAGGCGGCCGGCGCGCCCTCCATGGTCAACTCGGTCAAGGAAGGCAAGATCAAGCGCCTCGCGTCCGTCACCACCATCGCGGACGGCATTGCCGTCAAGGAGCCGGGCGACCTGACCTTCGATATCGTCTCTCAGTACGTCGACGAACTCGTCACGGTCACCGACGACGAAGTGGCCGCCGCCATCCTCGCGCTCATCGAGCAGCAGAAGCTCTGCGCCGAGGGCGCCGGTGCGGTCTCCGTCGCCGCCGCCATGTTCAACAAAGTCCCGGTCGCCGGCAAGAAAGTCGTCTGCCTGGTCTCCGGCGGCAACATCGACGTCACCATCCTGTCCCGCGTCATCGACCGCGGTCTTCTGAAGTCCGGCCGCACGCTGTCCATCCAGGTCAACCTGGTCGACAAGCCCGGTCAGCTCCAGGGTGTCGCGAACTGCATCGCCGACGCCGGCGGCAACGTCACCTACATCAACCATGAAAAAGCCACCGAGGACATGTCCATCACGGACGCTTACCTGCGGATCACGATGGAGACGAAGAACTTCGAGCACATCGACGAGATCCTGACGGCCCTGTCCGACAACGGCTTCACCTACCAGCAGTTCTAAACGCTGCAAAAACCCCAGAAGAAAGAAGGCATCACGATGAGAACCATCCATACCGATACCGCACCCGCCGCTCTCGGCCCGTACTCTCAGGCCAAAGCCACCTGCAAGCTGATCTTCACCTCCGGTCAGATCGCGATCGACCCCGCAGAAGGCAAGATCGTCGACACCACGATCGAGGGCCAGACCCACCAGGTCTGCAAGAACCTCGGCGAAGTCCTGAAAGCCGCAGGCACCGACTTCGACCACGTGCTCAAGACGACCTGCTTCCTGAAGGACATCAACGACTTCGCGGCATTCAACACCATCTACGGTGAGTACTTCACTTCGAACCCGGCCCGCTCCTGCGTCGAAGTCGCCAACCTTCCCGCCGGCGCCCTCGTCGAAGTCGAGGCCGTCGCACAGGCAGCAGACAAAGACTGAGCCGTACATCGCCCCAGCACTCATCGACCTGCAACATAACCAGACAAAAAACCGACACTGTTTCCACAGTGCCGGTTTTCTTTTTTGTTGACAAATCGCCCCTTCTGGTGTACAACTAAAGCGAGAGAAGGTATACGCGTATACCTCGCAAATGAAACGGCGTACATCGCCAAAGAGAAAGGAACGAGATCATGGGATATTTTTACAACCTGGACGTCTACCTCGGACGTCTGAATGAACCTTACTACCCGGTGTACATTGGATGGCTGATCGCGATGATCTGCTTCTACTGGTACTACTACAAGAGCCTGCGTCAGGGCTTCAAAGACAAGTGCGGCGGCATGCCGTGGCAGACCAATATGTGGAACTTCGCGAACGACTTCGTCTATGTCGTCGGCTTCTCGCGCTGGTTCTCGAAGACCTCCCCCACCCACCACTGGGTGACTGAGTTCCTGTGGTTCGGTCTGGTCGCCTGGTTCCTGATGGAATTCGTGGCGCACTACCAGAGCATCCGATGGGACCTTCAGACCGAGATCTTCCCGCACGCGAAGTCCCGTAAGAACGCCATCCTCATGTATGTCGGCGTCCAGCTCTGCTTCATCGCCGCTTACGGCTTCCTGTGGAGCGTCATGTCTGACCCGCTTTGCCACATCATGTTCCTGACGACCTTCACCGGCTGTGTCGTCTTCAATTTCCAGCTGATGAACAAGCGTCAGTCCAACCGCGGTCTCCACTGGACCATCCCGGTCGCCCTTACCGTCGCGCAGATCGCCGGTTATTTCGTCATCCTGCCGAGCTGCGACCCGCACATGGCGACGGACCCGTGGGTCTACATCGGCGGCGTCGCCGCGACCGCGCTGGCCGTGGCATTCGGTGTCATCCTCTCGAAACTCCCGAAGTGGAACGCCACGACCATGTCGGCGGAAACGCCTGCAGCAAAGGAGACTTCGGAAGCTTGATTTGAAATCGGTCAAAACCGGCTCGAAGGCTGTCCGGAAGGGCAGCCTTCATGTTATAATGGTTGCAGTTTTGACGGTTGCCCGTACATCGCGAAAGGAGGAGTGCCCATGTGCGCACGGAAAACGACCGGCCCCGCCGCCGTCATCGAACGGAAGGCCCGCCTGCTGTTTCTGGAAAAAGGGTTTGCAAAGACCTCGTACCAGGACATTGCAAAGGTCTGTGGAGTCGAGAAGACCAACGTGCAGAAACACTTCCCCCACAAGGACCTGTTCATCGACCACTTTTTCGAGGACCTGCTCGACTACTCCGACGAGTTCTTTGCGAAACGGGACATGCTGCCGAACGACTACTACCAGGCGCTGTACCTGGTCGGTCAGATCCACTTCGCGTTTTTGCTGTCGACCCCTGAACTGCGTCGGCTGACACTGGATATCGTGTCGGACCGGAAACTGACCGAAGCGATGATCTCCCAGGACGTCTCCTGGGCCACGAAATACCTCGAAGGCTTCTCTCTGGAAGAGCAGCAGACCTTCTCGGACAACGTAGCTGTGGTCATGGGCGGCATGTACGAGCTCCTGTACCGGAAGCTCTCGGCAGATGGCTCCCTGGACCCCGAAGCGTTCCAGCAGCTCGCGATGAACCTCTTCGTCTTTGTGCAGGGCATTCCCGCCTCCGATGCCGGTGAACGGTTCCCGGCCGACCTGCTGAGCCCGGACGACTTCGCGGAAGCGGTCGCGTTCCTGACAGAGCGCATGTTCTGACGATTTACAAAAATGAAAAGACCTCCTTGCGGAGGTCTTTTTATTTTGGATGATTCTTTGTCTGGATTCTGTTGCGCGTTCTCTTCCGTCTCGACAACAGGTTCTGCCGGCAGGAACGTGGTCGGGAAAACCGCCACTAAATCGCCAACGTCCTGCGCAGCTTCATCTCCACATAGTTGATGTCCAGCGGCGCGCGGCTCGTCTCAAAACTGTAGAGGATGTTCTTCCCCTCATAAATGCCGTTCTTCTCGTACACCTTCATTTTCCAGAACGCGGTCCGCGCGTAGTTGTCCCCGGACGTGTCGTCCAGCATCCCGAAATGCTCCAGGTAGTACTCCTTCCGTTGCTTCACATCGAGGATCATGAAGTCCGGGCGCCAGATTTTCTTTCTCCCTTCGACTTCGAGCTCCACCGGGTACTCGTACCGGTACGGGATGCCCAGCCGGTTTAACAGGTTGGCGATCAACTGCTCCGACTTCGACCGCACCCGCTCCCCACGGTCCGTCAGGAAGACCGGCGCATCCTCCCTGATTCGACCCGGCTCAAACGTGACGGCTTCCCACTTCGCCCGAAACTCTTCGTCCGTCTCTATGACGGGTGCCACCAGTGACTGCCGTACCGGCGACAGCGTCGCATACACTTCCTCGACCGTATGCTCCGGGAAAAACGCCGCCAACATATTCCATGCCTTGAGTTCCTGCTCCGCCGCACTGAGAACTTTTTTGTCATAAGTCTTCTGCGCCAATCTTGCCGCGAGCCTCAAATCATTCTTTGACAAATAGACTGACGTTCCTCTTTTTCTATTGCCGGGAAGAACCTGATAGTACTGAGTGTTCCCGCGATTGGTTGTTATTCTCAAGTACCCATCAGGCGCTTTCACCAGAGCTTTTCCTTTTTTTGAAATCACGCTTGCCAACCATGCTTTTCTTCGAGCAATTTGTGTTCTTTTGATAGCAACTACAGTTTTCTCCATAATTCGTTTCCTTTCTATGCCCTTTCTCAGGGTGCCTTTTTCCATTTCACCAAAAAGACCGCCGGCACACCGCCATTTCGACACGACAGGCGGTCTTTTTTACAAGGAATCTTTTCTTTCTGTTCTAAAAGACCGCCGGTCTACCCGTTTTTCTGCATAACAGGCGGTCTTTTTTGCAGAGCTAGCCATTCTCGCCGTCCTAAAAGACCGCCGGTCTGCCTGTTTTTCGCCTTGACAGGCGGTCTTTTTGACAGAGCTAGCCGTTCTCGCCGTCCTAAAAGACCGCTGGTCTGCCTGTTTTTCGCCTTGACAGGCGGTCTTTTAGGAAAAACCGTCCTTAATTCCGGCAAAATAGACCGCCGGTCCGCCAACTTTTTGGTGTAGCCGGCGGTCTTTCCTTCATAAATGTTTTGAAAAGAGCCGTGGTTTACCGCCGGTTTGCCAGGAGAGGGCAAACTCGGCGGTAAACACGGTGAACTTTTCTCCTGACAAGCCGGCCAGAGCCACAGGAAAGGTCTTTCAAGGAAGTTTTGCATCTTGGGTTTTGTAGTGGGATCCAAGCAAGCCGGCCGGGCGAAAAGTTCTTCCAAAAGGTATACCACAAAAATGGCACTGTGACGGGTTCTCTCGCGGGAGCGGTCGAAAAACGAAGATGAACGGTCGCAATGTTGGAAAAAAAGCCAACATGACGACCGTTCGGTAGTTACAAAAGGTTACATAGGGCTACTAGAAGGACTTTGGTGTTTCTTCAAGTGGTTGCGCTGAGATGGATCGGCGGTAGCTGCGCTAAGACGTATCGGCGGGGACTTTACTGAGACGTCGTAGCAATAGCGCTGAGACGTCTCCCCTGCAGAAATAAAAAAGACCTCCGTTGTGGAGGTCTTTATTGCTTTCTGGTCAGCCTTTGAGGCCGCGGGACTGGCGGTCCATGTCTTCGACGACGATGTCGTAAACTTCGCCGAGGGACATCATGTACTCGAGGACTTCATACGGTTTGTTCGTATGGAAGTGGAGCTTGATGAGCTCGTCATCACCGACGACGAGGAGTTCCTCCCCTTCGAAGTGGGAGCGGATGTAAGCGTTGATATCATCTTCGTCCAGGTCTTCCCCCTCAAGGAGAAGCTGGAAGTCATAACGAGGATCGATCATAGGGGAAACGTTCCTTTCGTGTAAAACTGTTTTTGCAAGACAGCGGTCTTGCATGACAGGAATTATAGAACAACCGGTCAGAAAAGGCAAGCCTGTGTTTGCACGGCTGCAAACTGTTCTGGTGTCATCGGCTGCTGCGTTGCTACAGCACTCTGACAGGCAGACCGCCTTACCGGTCCTTCAGGCTGATGTACGGGCGCTCCGGTTCGATGCCGTCGTACGCGGGACGGATGATCTTCGAGTTGTTGGCGTGCTCCTCGATGACGTGAGCGCTCCAGCCGACGATCCGCGCCATGGCGAAGAGCGGTGTGAAGAGTTCTTCCGGCAGGCCGAGCATCTGGTAGACGAGGCCGGAGTAGAAGTCGACGTTGGCGCAGGCGCCTTTGTACATGTGGCGTTCCGCCGCGATGATGCCCGGCGCAAGTTCGGCGACTTTGTTGTACAGTTCGTACTCTTCGGTGCGGCCCTTCTCAGCGGCGAGCAGTTCGGTGAAGCTCTTGAGGATCTCCGCACGGGGGTCGGACTTCGAGTAGACCGCGTGGCCGACGCCGTAGATCAGGCCGCTCTGGTCGAACGCTTCCTTGTGGAGAAGTTTCCGGAGATAGGCGCTGACTTCGTCGTCGTCCTTCCAGTCGTGAACGTTCTTCTCCATGTCGGCGAACATCTGAGTGACCATGATGTTCGCGCCGCCGTGGCGGGGGCCTTTCAGGGCACCGAGAGCCGCGGCGATGACCGAATAGAGGTCCGTGTTCGTGGACGACACGACGTGGGTCGTGAAGGTCGAGTTGTTACCGCCGCCGTGGTCCATGTGCAGGAGCAGACAGGCGTCGAGCACGCGGGCTTCCGTCTCTGTGTAATTCCCTTCCGGGCGGAGGATGTGCAGGAGGTTTTCGGCAAAGGAGCCGTCCGGGAGCGGCGGAATGATGTAAAGCGAGCCGTCGCCCTTCTCATGCTGGTAGGCATAGTACCCGTACACCGCGAGCTGCGGGAAACGGGCGATGAGTTCAAGGCTCTGCCGCACGATGCCGGGCAGCGAGATATCGTTGCCTTCCTCATCGTAGGCATAGAGGGTGAGCACGCTGCGGGAGAGCGTGTTCATGATGTGGAGAGACGGCTTCTTCATGATGACGTCTCGTACGAATCCGGTGGGCAGCTCGCGGTACTCCGCAAGCGTCTCGGAAAACATCTTGAGTTCTTCTTTGTTTGGTAAATCGCCAAACAGAAGCAGGTAGGCGACCTCTTCATAGCCGAACCGGCCGGCATGCAGGATGCCTTTGACGAGGTCCTTGATGTCGTATCCGCGGTAGGTCAGCTGGCCGTAGTCCGGGACTTTGACGCCGTCCACGACTTTAGTGGCACGGACCTGGGACACGTGGGTGAGGCCGGCCAGAACGCCGACACCGTTGAGGTCACGAAGGCCGCGCTTGACGTCGTACTCCGCGTAGAGGGAAGAGTCGATGACGTCTGCCGCCTGCGCTTTCGCTGCAAGTTCTTCAATGACAGGGGTGATTTCGTGGAATTCCTGCTGAACCATCAGTGCAGCCTCCTTTCGTAGGGGATTCTTAGGGGAATTCGGGTGGCGATTCACGCCGGGCACCTATTATACCATTAGTTGTCAAATGTACAAATTTACAAATAAAGAATATTTATTAAAACCGGCCCTTTTCTGAAGTGAACCCCTTTTGTTAGACAAGATCTAACGAAAGGGGTTTCTATTATGCCTAAAAGAATTTACTCTGATGAATTCCGCCTGCAAGTTGTAGAAGATTACTTATCTGGACAGAATGGAGGAAGCAGATCACTCTCGAAGAAATATGGAATTCATAATGTTACTATCGATAGATG
>JAFRHS010000012.1 GCA_017433225.1 Clostridia bacterium | reverse complement strand
ATGGAGAGGTACTGTTGCATCATGGGGGTGAATTCCGCCATTGGTCCACACTCTTTCTAATAATATCGTCTCTCGTCAGATGAGTTCGCCTTTCAGGATCCAGGTCAGGGGTTCGGTGATGACCACGTTTTGGAACGTGCCAATGAGGTCGTCCGGCCCGTCGAATTCGATCATCGTGTTGCCGGAGTTCCGTCCGCAGAGCCGGCCGGCCTTGTTGTGGCCTTCGACGAGGACGCGGAACGCTTTGCCCTTGGTGGTCGCCGACTGTTTCGAGGCGACCTGCTCCTGGGCGAACTGGAGTTCTTCGAACCACTGCTGTTTTTCGGTCGCGGAGACAGGGTCCGGCATACGTGCGCCGGGTGTCCCGACCCGCGGAGAATAGATGAAGGTATAGAGCGCCGAGTAGCCCACTTCCTCAATGAGGGAGATGGTGTCGAGGAACTGCTCGTGCGTCTCTCCGGGGAAGCCGACGATGATGTCGCTCGTGATGGAGAGGTCCGGCAGTTTCTCGCGGGCATAGGCGACGGTCTCGAGGTACTTTTCCCGGTCGTAGTGGCGATTCATCCGGTGGAGCACCTCACTGTTCCCGGACTGCACCGGCAGGTGCAGGTGCTTCTCCACCTTCTCACACTCCGCCATCGTGTCGATGAGGGCGTGGGAGCAGTCCTTCGGATGAGAGGTCATGAAGCGGATGAGGAAGTCGCCGGGGATGTCGTTGATGTCTTTCAGAAGCTTCGGGAAGAGTTCCTTCTCGCCGAAGTCGTTGCCGTAGGAGTTGACGTTCTGGCCGAGGAGCATGATCTCCCTGTAGCCGTCCGCCACGAGCTGCCGGGCATTGGCGAGGATGTCCTCATATTTCCGGCTCCGCTCTCTGCCCCGGACGTGGGGCACGACACAGAACGTGCAGAAGTTGTTGCAGCCGTAGGAGATCGGAAGGAACGCCTTGAACGGATGGTGCCGCCGGGGCGCCAGACCTTCCGCGATGTCGTTGTCGTCTTCGGTGATGTCAAAGACCCGCTCTCCGGTGCTGAGAACGTTCCAGAGGAGCTCCGGGACCCGGTACTGGACATGGGTGCCGAAGACGAGGTCCACGTACGGGAAATGGCTTTTCAGGCGTTTTGCGACGTGTTCCTGCTGGACCATGCAGCCGCAGAGGGCGATGACGAGGTTCGGGTTCGTCTCCTTGAACTTCTTGAGCCGCCCTACATTGCCGTAGACGCGCTCTTCCGCATGCTCCCGCACCGCACAGGTGTTGAACAGGATGAAGTCCGCCTCCGACGGGTCGTTCGTGAACTCGTAGCCCATCTGCTCGAGGAGGCCGTCGATGCGTTCGCCGTCCGCGACGTTGCCCTGGCACCCGTACGTGTGGGTGAAGGCTTTCGGAGGTACATCGCCAAAGCGGTCCTGCAGGAGACGTCGGACTTCCGTGATGTATTCAAATTGCCGGTTCAGCGCTTCCGCAGACACTGCCAAATCGGTCACCAACTTTCGAAAAAATAGCCCTAGTATTTTACCATATTTCCTCTAATATTTAAAGGATTTCGCCGGGCTTTTTCGGTTCCGTCGAAAAGGTCCGTCGAGGCTTGCCAAGCCATACCTCCGCACGCCTTTAAAGCATCGCGCTGCTCCCCCCTGCGCCTCGCCGGACAACTTTTCTCCTCCCCTTGCCTCATGCTTATCTGTTGAGCCCGGCGAAATAAAAATCCCCGAGGCCTTTCGGCTCCGGGGAACTTTGTTATGCAGTTTTCATTGTTTTCCGGGCTCCACCTTGAAACGAGGCGAGGGGAGGCGAAACGAGTGCCGCAGAGACGCTTGGGGGAAAGGCGAAACAGCGGAACGCATTTCGCCGCGCGGTTCGGGATGGCAAGCGGCTCGGTGGCCTCTTTCGCCGGAACCCGATCGAGAGCCCGGAAAACAGTATTACCGGTATTCGGGTCTCAGGTCGGCGCGGTAGACCTTCTGGGGGATCCGGAACGACACGGTGCCCATGGAGCCGGGGGCGACTTCGTACTCGTCGAAGCAGATGACGAGGCATCCGTCTTTGTCGATGTAGAAGTCCTGGTTCGGGTCGATCTCCGAGAAGTCCTCCTCGGGCAGGTCGGAGTCGATGAAGTACGAGACGCTCTCGTCCTGCTTCATCTGTGCCCGCATCTGCTCTTTGATGTTCCCGGAAATGTCGGCGATGTACTCGTCCTTCTCAAAGAGGTCGGACAGGATGACGCTCTGCCCGGTCGTCTTGTCGAAGGTGTAATACTCCGTCTCGACGGCGCCCGAGGCCTCCGTCTGTTCCCGGACCACACGGACCGTGTACCAGCGGTCGGTGTCCGCCGCCACATCGTAGTAGATGTCGAGGCTGCCGTAGCCGCCGTCTTTATGTTCCTTTTGGAACTGCTTCACCGCCGCCTCGTTCATGGCGTCGATCTCTTTGCTGACCGCGTCCGCGGCCTCTTTCCCCTGCCCTTCCGCAGCGATCTTCGGAGTCTTCACGTTCACTTCGGTCGTGTCCGTCTCCTCGGCGTACTCCCGGAAGGTGACGGCCTCAAAGACCGTTCCGAGGACCGGGATCTGCGAGAGAGCCTGTGCCACCGGGTAGCCGGTGTTCGGGAGGATCAGGCACACAGCGACAAAGGCGGCCGCGATGGTGGCGGGGATCTTCCAGTATCGTTTCCTCTTCGGCAGCTCTGTGACCTTCGGCTCCTCCGGAGTCTCCGGCAGGGACGCCAGCGTCTCCTCGACGGCAGACCGGACATGGTCCGGCACCCGGGCCTGTCCGCGCTCTTCCTCCGCCATCCTGCGAAGAGTATCATCATTCAGTTTCATCGAATCCCTCCTTCTCGAGTTCTGCTTTCAGCAGTTCCCGTGCGCGTTCCAGCTGTTTGCGGACCGTGGCAGGCCGGGTGTCCGTTGCCGCGGCAATGTCTGCCGTCGGCAGGTCTTCATAATAGAAGAGGATGAGCACCGTCCGGTACGGTTCCCCGAGGCGATCCACAGCATTCCAAAGGACCTGTTTCGTCTCGGTCGAGACGGGCGCTTCCGGTGCCGGGCACTCGTCGGTCTGCTCCTCCGGGACGCCTGCCCGTTTCTTCCGCCGCAGTTCATCCTTGCAGCAGTTGATGAGGATGCCGTAGAGCCACGGCCGGAACTTCTCCGGGTCTCTGAGGGAGCCGAGATGTTCATACGCCTTTAGGATACTCTGCTGCATGCAGTCGAGGGCATCGTCCTCCTGCTTCATATAGCTCATCGCGAGCGCGTACATCGCCGCTTCCCTGTCCCGGATCTGGTCCGAGAACCATGCTTTGTCCATTTGCAAGTCTGTTCACCTCCGTTGCTGTTACACTCCTTAGACGGCCGCAGAGAGGATTCTGTGACATATTTCAAGAAAAAACACCGGCGCCTGTCCTCTCGGACCGCTACCGGTGTTCAATTCTCTGGTGTTCAAAGACGAATCAAAGGTCTTTGATTCCGTTCAGAAGCTCTTTGAGCTCAGCGGCTTCTTCCTCATTGAGGGTGACACCTTTGCCCATGCGCTCGTGCTCCGGTGCCCAGTCACGAATATCATACTTCGGCTTGCCGCCGTTCCAGGAGACCTTGTTCAGTTCCTTGGTCCAGCCGCGGGCATTCTCAGAAAGAACACCGTATTCTTCCGTGATCTCATAAGTGAATTCCGGCATTTCCAAACTCCTCCTTTATAATTATATTTATAATTATAAGAGAATTATAGCTCAAATGAACAGAAAGTGCAATAGGTACGTTGTTTTTAAACGATTTACTCAAAAAGGATGGTGCTGAAGTACCGCTCGCCGGTATCCGGGAGGACCGTGACGACCGTTTTCCCCTTCCCCAGTTCGCGGGCCAGCTTCAGCGCGACCGAGACGTTCGTGCCGCTGGAGATGCCGCAGAGGATGCCTTCCTCCGCTGCCAGGCGGCGGGTGGTCTCGAGGGCCTCCTCGTCGGTGACGATACGGATGTCATTGTAGATGGACTGGTCTAAAATGGCCGGGATGACCCCGTCGCCGATGCCCATCTGCAAATGGGTCCCGATGTTGCCTCCGCTCAGGATGGCGGCGTTGTCGGGCTCACAGGCCACGATGGCGATCTCCGGGTTCGCTTCCTTCAGGACCCTGCCGATCCCGGACAGCGTACCGCCGGTGCCGACGCCGGAGCAGAACGCGTCGATCTTCCGGCCGTCCATGTCGTCGAGGATCTCGAGGGCAGTGTGCTGCAGATGTGCTTCGATGTTGTTGTAATTCTCGAACTGGTTCGGGATGAAGACGTTCGGGTCCTCCTTCGCCATATCGAATGCCATCTCGATGCACTTCTCGATGCATTCGCCGATATTGTTGCGGTCGTGTACGAGCCGCACCTCAGCGCCGTACTGGCGGACCAGCATACGGCGTTCCTTGCTGACCGAGTCCGGCATGATGATGATGACTTTATAGCCCTTCACGGCGCCCACAAGGGATAATCCGATGCCCTGGTTGCCGCTGGTGGGTTCCACGATGACGGTGTCGGGGCCGATGATGCCCTCTTTCTCCGCCGCTTCGATCATCTGGAAAGCGGTGCGGGTCTTGATGGAACCGCCGACATTGAGGCCCTCGAACTTGACGAGGACTTCGGCATCTTCCGGGCCGGTGAGGCGATTCAAACGGATGAGGGGCGTGTTCCCCAGTGCATCCAGAACGGTATTGCAGATCATAGAATGGTATGCTCCTTCATTTCACAGTGGAAAACATTATAGCATAACTGCAAGTGTTATGGGAAGACAAAAGAAAACCCGCGCGAATACGCGCGGGTTTCTTATTTCAGTCTGCTAAGACTTATTCGTTGATCGCGATAACAACGCCCGAACCAACGGTACGGCCGCCTTCACGGATAGCGAAACGAAGACCTTCTTCGATAGCGATCGGGGTGATCAGCTCAACGTCCATTTCGACGTTGTCGCCAGGCATGCACATCTCAGTGCCGGCCGGAAGGGTGATGACACCGGTAACATCGGTGGTTCTGAAATAGAACTGCGGTCTGTAGTTGTTGAAGAACGGAGTATGACGGCCGCCTTCATCCTTGGTCAGGACGTAGACCTGGCCACGGAACTTGGTGTGGGGGTTGATGGTGCCGGGTTTGCAAAGGACCTGGCCTCTTTCGATCTCGTCACGGGCAACGCCACGAAGGAGAGCACCGATGTTGTCGCCGGCCTCGGCATAGTCGAGGGTCTTGCGGAACATTTCGATACCGGTGCAGACGGTCTTGGACTTCTCGTCTTTCAGACCAACGATCTCGACTTCTTCGCCGGTTCTCAGCTGACCTCTTTCCACTCTACCGGTGGCAACAGTACCACGGCCGGAGATGGTGAAGACGTCTTCGACAGGCATCAGGAAGGGAAGGTCAGACTTACGGTCCGGAGTCGGGATGTAAGTATCGATCGCGTCGAGGAGCTCCCAGATGGGTTTCAGGACGTCAGCATCGACGTCGCCACCGTTGTACTCGAGAGCCTGGAGAGCGGAACCAGCGATGACGGGGATGTCGTCGCCCGGGAATTCGTACTCGGACAGAGTCTCACGGACTTCCATCTCGACGAGCTCAAGCAGCTCGGGATCGTCGACCTGGTCGACCTTGTTCAGGAAAACGATGATGTAAGGAACGCCGACCTGACGGGCAAGGAGAAGATGCTCCTTGGTCTGAGCCATGGGGCCGTCGGTAGCAGCGATGACCAGAACGGAACCGTCCATCTGGGCAGCGCCGGTGAT
>JAFRHS010000011.1 GCA_017433225.1 Clostridia bacterium | reverse complement strand
GGCAAGGAAAGCATCGATGTCGCCGTTGATGACCATCGTCTGGATGATGGCGTCGACGGACATCTCGGACGGATAGTGGTGGTCCTGATAGTCGACCATCTTGTCATTGTCGATATAGTACTTCATGTCGTCGAGGACGGCAGGGATCTCGAAGTCGCCGTTCTCACAGGGGACGGAAGTCTGGTCATCGATGTAGAGCTGGACATTGGCGGGTTCCTGCAGATAACGGAGGACTTCGTATGCAGCCTCTTTGTTCGGGCATGCAGCCGTCACACAGAACTGGAGGTCGACACCGGAGTTCAGGTACTGCTTGTCGGAGTCGTCATTACCGGGCATGACAAAGGAACCGATTTCCATATCCGGGTTGACGGACAGGATCTGCGGGACGGCATAGGAACCGATGGTGTACATCGCCGACTCGCCATTGGCGAACGCGGTACAGGCATCGTTGTAGCCGTAGGCCACGACGCCCTCTTCCCCGTACGGGAGGAGCTGCATCATCTTCTCGGCGACTTCCTTGTAAGCTGCCGTGAAGGTGGTCTTTCCTTCATTGACCTGCTGGCAGATGTCTGCCGGAGCAAGGTCGACGCAGAGGGCGTTCCAGGGAGCAAGGCAGGTCCAGGTGTCTTTCATGCCGAAGTAGAACGGAAGGATACCTGCTTTTTTGATGGTGTCACACAGAGTGATGAGTTCGTTCCAGTTGGTCGGAATGGTCCAGCCGTGTTCTTCGAACAGCGCCTTGTTGTAAAGGATGCCGGCGGCATTGGCCGCATAGGGCATTCCGAAGGAACCTTCCGTCGGGACGAATTCGAGGCCTTCGAGGATGTCGAGGTAGGACTGCTTGACGTTGGAGAGTCCATCATAGTCGGAGATGTCCATCAGGATCCCCGCATCGACGAAGTTCGAGAAGTTGACGTCGCCGCCGATGCCGATGATGTCCGGATAGTCCTCGCGGATGAAGCGGGTCTTCAGGATGGTGGTGGCATCGTTCGGGGACGAGATGGTCAGGTGGATGTCGTCGTGCGTCGCGTTGAAATTGGCCTCGATCTTCTCAAAGGTCTTGACCGCTTCCTGCTTGTACTGCACGATCTCGATTTCAGTCTTTCCAGTGTCGGTACTCTTCTGACAGCCGGACAGCAGAAGCACTGCCGTCATCAGGATCGAAAGCACCAGACACAGAAAACGTTTCATGGTTTTCATGGAATTCCGCTTCCTTTCTGTAACAGCTGTCAGACTCAGTGGACGATGGCGAGTTCGGTGGTCTTGTCGAACACGTGGATCTTGTCGGGGTCGAGAGCGAATTTGACCGTATCGCCGACTCTGGCCGGAGTGGTCGGAGCCACGGAAGCGGTCATCTGCGTGTCGGCATAGTCGAAGTTCAGGTTGACGCCTGCGCCGAGGAGTTCGAAGACCGCGACTTCGCCTTCGATGACGGTACCGGCAAACTTCGCGAGGTCTTCGGCTTCGTCCGAGATGTCTTCGGGACGGATGCCGGCGACGACGGTCTTGCCTTCATAGCCGCCTGCCAGAAGCGCTTCGCCTTTGGCGGCTGGGAGTGCGAGGGTGTCCCCGCCTACTTTCAGGACGACCTTGTCGTCTTCTTTCGCGACGACGGCATCGAAGAAGTTCATCTGCGGAGAGCCGATGAAGCCCGCGACGAACAGGTTGTCGGGTTCGTTGTAGAGGTTGGTCGGGGTATCGACCTGCTGGACGATACCGTCTTTCATGACGACGATCCGGGTGCCGAGGGTCATGGCTTCCGTCTGGTCATGCGTGACGTAGATGATGGTCGCGCCGAGGCGGTCATGCAGCCGGGCAATCTCGGTTCTCATCTGGACTCTCAGTTTGGCGTCCAGGTTGGAGAGCGGTTCGTCCATCAGGAAGACCTGCGGGTTCCGGACGATGGCACGGCCCATGGCGACACGCTGTCTCTGACCACCGGAGAGCTGGCTCGGTTTTCTCTTGAGCAGCTGGTCGAGGTCCAGGATGCGGGCGGCCTCACGGACGGCCTTGTCGATTTCATCTTTCGGTGTCTTTCTCATTTTGAGACCGAACGCCATGTTGTCATAAACGGTCATGTGCGGATACAGTGCGTAGTTCTGGAAAACCATCGCGATGTCACGGTCTTTCGGTTCGAGGTCGTTGACGACCTTGTCACCGATCTTCAGGGTGCCGCTGGTGATGTCTTCCAGACCGGCGATCATACGAAGTGTGGTCGACTTACCACAGCCGGACGGACCGACAAAGATGATGAATTCCTTATCGGCGATCTCCAGGTTGAAGTCTTTGACCGCTTCATACCCATTCGGATATTTTTTGCCGATGTGTTCCAGGGATAATCCTGCCATACAAATACCTCCATTATCGATATAACTCTCACGTTTCACGATTATTTTCCACAAAGTGAAAATTATTTTGTTGCAATTCAATTATAAAGAAAAAGGATGCATCGCAAAATAGCATATATTCACTAGATATATGCCATTTCACGTCATTTGCCCTGCTATTTGTAAAAGAAAACGTATTATGGTATATTTGATATGTACTATTTGGCAAGGAGGCGATTTAATGGAACAGTTTCAAATGAATGTGTACAGTAACGAAGCGTTCGTCGATTTCCGCACCTATCAGGTCGGAAGAGAACAATGTGACCCCCAGCACCTGTTCGGCCCCGCCAAGCGGAACCACTACCTGTTCCATTACATCCTCTCCGGAAGAGGGACCCTCATGGCGACAGACCATGACGGCATCACGCATACGTTCACGCTCCATGCCGGGCAGGGCTTTATGATCTTCCCCGGCCAGATCAACATGTACATGGCAGACGAGGAAGATCCATGGAACTACATATGGGTCGAATTCGACGGCCTGCGCGCCACCGAGATCCTCGCCCGCACCAGTTTCCGCTGGCACAACCCCGTATACCTCTGCGGGAACCCGGAAAAATGCGAGGCGATGAAACGGGAAATGCTGTACCTTGTCGAGCATCCGGACCTCACCCCTTTCTCCCGGGTCGGCCATCTGTACCTCTTCCTCGATGACCTCTGCGGCAGCATCCGGGACGCGAACCTCTCCGAAATCAAAGTCAAAGACCGCTACATCAACGAGGCCATCAACTACATCGAATCGAATTTCATGAACGACATCTCAGTCGAGTCCATCGCCAGATGGACCGGGCTCGAACGAAGTTACTTCGGCAAACTCTTCAAGAAAGCGACCGACATGTCTCCCCAGCGGTTCCTCCTCAATTACCGCATGACAAAAGCCGCCGAGATGCTTCGCATGACGAACCTGCCTGTCGCGGAGATCGGACGGCAGGTCGGCTATCCCGACCAACTCCATTTCTCGAGAGCGTTCAAATCGATCTACGGGCTCTCCCCCCGCAACTGGAAAAAGGAGATCCAGAATCTGTAACAGAAAACCCCCGGTGACACGGTCACCGGGGGTTCGTATTTTGTTTCAAGTGTTATTCGCCGTATCCGTTCGGATGGTTCACATGCCAGTTCCAGGCCGTCTCGACGATGGTCTTCAGGTCAGCGAACTGCGGGTCCCAGCCGAGGACCGTTCTGGCCTTTTCGGAAGAAGCCACGAGCTGGGCCGGGTCGCCGGCTCTGCGGGGGCATTCATCGGCGGGGATGGGATGGCCGGTCACCTCTCTTGCGACATCGATGACCTCACGGACCGTGAAGCCGACACCGTTGCCGAGATTGAAGACGTTGTTCTCGCCGCCCTTCAGCAGGTAGTCGAGGGCGAGGATGTGGGCGCTCGCGAGGTCACAGACATGGATGTAGTCGCGGACGCAGGTGCCGTCTTTGGTCGGATAGTCCGTGCCGAACATCGCAATGCTCGCGCGCTTCCCGTTCGGGACCTGCAGGATGAGCGGGATGAGGTGGGTCTCCGGGTCGTGGGCCTCGCCGATGGTACCGTCCGGCTGCGCGCCGCAGGCATTGAAATAGCGAAGGGCCACATAGTGGAGTCCGTGGGCAACGCTCGTCCACTTCATCATCTTTTCCATGGAGAGCTTGGTCTCGCCGTAGCAGTTGGTGGGTTCCGTCTTGTCGGTCTCGAGGATCGGGACCCGCTCCGGCTCACCATAGGTGGCTGCCGTCGAAGAGAAGACGATCTTGTCGACCCCGTGGGCGACCATGGATGCCAGAAGGACCATCGTGCCGTGAAGGTTGTTGTCATAATACTTGAGAGGGTCCTGCATGGACTCACCCACCTGAGACGACGCCGCGAAGTGGATGACGCCTTCGATGTCTTCCTTCTCGAACAGGTCATCGAGGGCTGCTCTGTCGCGGATATCCAGCTCGTAGAACTTTGCCTTCGGGTGGACCGCTGCCTTGAAACCGGTCAGAAGGTTGTCCGCGACGACGACATCTCTGCCGGCGTCGATGAGTGCGCGAACCGTATGGGAGCCGATGTAACCCGCTCCGCCTAACACCAATACTGACATTTCCTGTTCTCCTTAATTAACGTTGGTTGTTGTTTTTTTAGTATAACATACTTTTGACAAAAAATCTCCTGTTCAGACGATGTTTCGACCGTCCAAACAGGAGTTTCGGTTTTGGTTTATCGGGCTGTGGCCCGGAGGAGCGCGGTCTTCACAAAATCGACACGGCCGCCGGAGATCCACCAGTTTCCATACTGGTTCGACGCCCAGCCGTTATAGCCGAAATCGACCCGGCCGTTCGTCACCTTCCACCAGCCGAAGCGGTTCTGGCAAACGCTGTTCATGGAGGTGTTGACTTTGCCGTTTTCCACATAACGCCAGTCCTTCTGCTCTCCGGTGACGCCGTTTTCGTTGAAAGCGACCTTTCCGTTGATGATGCGCCAGGTACCAAAACGGTTCGAGGCGAAGCCGGTATAGTCGAAGTCGACCTTTCCGTCTTTCACATACCACCAGCCGTACTCATTCTGGTACACACCGTTTGCATCGAAGTTGACTTTGCCCTTTTCGATGCGCCACCAGCCATATTCGTTTTGAGCGATGCCGGTGTAAGAAGTGTCGATCTTATCTCCGTCATAGAGATACCAGTTGCCGTCGTTCGGATTCTTTTTGACCGTCCGTCCGGAGGCCTTCTGCGGCAATGCGGCAAGGACCTGATCGGCCATATACTTCTGACCCTCGTAGTTCGGATGTGTGCAGATCATCATGTAGTACATGAGCATGCTGGTATCCTGGAGGATCCCCATCGCGGTGGGCCAGGCAGGATGAGACGTTTTCGTGCAGTCGACATAGGTGTAATACCCGGTCTTTTTCGCATAGGACTTCATATGGTTGTTCATGATGTCGAAAACGGGCGCCATGATCTGTCCGAGGTCCAGCTTGATCTCATCGGTCAGGTAGATGCCTTCCGTCGCGTTGAACAGGCTGACGGCCATGACGGTCGCCTTCGGATTGCACTCATGGATACGATCCATGATGACATCCCAGTTCTGGATGAACTTCTGGATGCCTTGCATGATGACTTTGACCATGACGATCAGGGTCTGTTCCAGCGCGTTCACGGTCTTTGCCGTGGAAATGACTTTGGCGAACGCTTCCTGGAACCGGCCTTCGGAGACCAGCTGTGCCACGGCGCCTTCGATGGCTTCCAGGGCCTGCAGCTGGACCTTGTTGAGGGTCGTGGTCTCAAGACCCGCGGTCACATTGCCGTAGTGGACCATGGCGTAAGAGAAGAGGTCGTTGGAGCCCATACCGACCAGTACCAGATCCGAAGCGGCAAGATCTTTCGGCAGCTGGGTCTGGATGTAGTCGAGGCCCCTTCCCTGCAGGTCGTCACCGTACGCGGCAAAAAGGCCTTCACTGATGGCCATGTCCTCATCCGAGGGGCGGTAAGAAGTGTCCAGCATCCGGCGGAACTCGATGGAGCTGAAGGCTTCTCTGCCGTAGTTGAAAAGGTCGTTCTCGCTCAGACCTACACCGCGGACAACACGGGCCGGCCAGCTGTTCTCGACCCACGCTCCGTGCGTGGCACCGGTACGGGTCCAGGTGTTCGTGTTCTCATTATATTTGTACATGTGGATGATCTCCGCAGGCGGCGCTCCTTCTCCGCGCCACTCCATGCGGAGCGCCGTTGCGATGCTGTCACCGATGAGTGTGACTTTCTTGTAATTGTATTTGCTCTCCGCCATGACGGACAGGCACATGGCACTGGCGGCCATGACGATCGCCAGCAGGAAACTGAGCAGTTTGTGTGTGATTCTCATCTGGATTCTCCTTTCAAATGTTCTGACAGAACGTTCAAAGGAATTGTAAAATGGTAAACTTTATCTTATCTTAAGTTAATTATTGCCGTACAAATAATTGTCTTCAAAAAAAAGACCTGCCGCCCGGCAGGTCTTTTGACGATCATTTCAGTAGTTCCGGCCATCAGGAGTCAAGTCCCCGGCCGAGCTGTCATCGGCATCGGGTTGGCGATCGGCCAGTTGCGATTTCATAAAGACCGGTCCTCTTTCACAATCGTTTCCGATTATGACCCAGTCTCCGTCTGTCTCTTTCGCGGCTTCCAAAAAACAGCCGCGCGGGCAGATCTGGCAACCCATGGAAATGTGATTCTGCATATGTAAGCACCTCAAAGATATGATACGTGCATTATAACATATTCGATCGGGCAGGTGTATTGATTTCTTCCATCATCAGCCGTCGTGGCTCGCGAGAAGCTCGCTGAGGACCACGAGGATCTGATCTGTCGTCGACGGCTCATAATCGATAGCATCATCGACGCTGAGAAGAACGTCCGCTTCCGGCAGATCGCCGGTCGACGCGAGCGCGGTCGTGCAGAGTTTCATGACACAGAGGTCGTAAACACAGTCCCGAAGGGCCTGTCCGAACCCGACCGGGTCCAGGGCGTACTGGGATTTCAGAGCAGTGGTCGTCTGGACCTCCTGGGTGAAATACCAGAAGCTGGTCAGGACGCCGTCGTTGCGGGCATAGACCGCGAGCACCGGGTCGAGATAACCGCTGCCGGTCCAGTTCGTGAAGGCGTCGGTGACGACGTAGCCCCGGAAGCCCCACTCGTCTCGCAGGAGGTCGACGAGCAGCGGGCGGCTCGCGCCGCACCAGGTGGCGCCGATGCGGTTGTAGGCGGACATGACGCCGTGGGCATTGCCCTCCTTGACGCCGAGTTCGAAGGGTTCGAGGTAGAGTTCGCGCATCGCCTGTTCCCCGACCCAGGTATAGAGGCCGTTCGCCTGGCGATTCGTCTCCTGTTCATTGCAGACGAAGTGTTTGAGAGTGACGACGATGTCCTGAGACTGTGCACCCCGCGTGACGGCAGCGGCCATCCTGCCGGACAGGTACGGGTCTTCCGAGAAGTACTCGAAGTTCCGACCGCCCAACGGGCTGCGACGCAGGTTGCACCCGGGCGCGTACCAGACGTGTGTCCCGACCTGCCTCGCCTCCCGACCGACAGAGCGGCCAAAGGTCTCTGCCAGGGCATCGTTCCAGGTACAGGCCAGCGATGCTTCGACGGGGTACGCGAAGCCGATCTTCGTATAGAGCAGTCCGCCGGGGCCCTTGACGGCAGCGGGTCCGTCGTTGTCAGCCGTGGCAGGCACTCCGAGGCGTTTGACGCCCATCGTTCCGTAACCGCTCTTCGAGACCATGTCGACCATCTCATCGAGGGTAAACTGGTCAAGGAAAGGTTCCCACAGAGAATCATCTCTTGCCACGTCGGCAAGACGGATGACACCCTCTTCCGGAGTGACGCCCTGTTTCGGCACGTCCCCTTTGACGGGAGTGGTCGGTCTCTGATCGCTGTTCGCGACGCTGGCCGGCATGGAGAAGTCGGTCGGCTTCGTCGGGAATGTCCCCTTCTTGTCGGCACGGGACAGTGTCGTCAACCCTTCATCCGTGTCGTCGAACAGGTTGCGGATCTTCGTCCCGGTCCTGTCGTCGTAACGAAGGACTTTCGTGGCGGGCACTTTGTAGGAATACGTCTTTTCGATGTCCCGGACGGAATGCGCCACTTTGACCTTGTAAGTCCCCTTGTCGAGGACCCAGGCCTGTTGGCCGGCAGCGTCATAAGAGGCCATATCGTTCGTCTTGTAAGAGATTGTCAGCGTCTGGCTCTTTCCGGGCTGCAGCAGTCCGGTCTTCCCGTATGCCGCGAGTTCGATCTTGCTCTTTTCGATCCCGCCCTTCGTATAAGGTGCGGAGAAATAGACCTGGACAACATCCTTGCCGGCCCGTTTTCCGGTGTTCGTGACCTTCACGTTCACGGTCACGGTATTCGCGTTCGCCCGGAACCCGGTGACCTTCCAGTCGAAGTCTGTATAGGACAGACCGTAGCCGAAGGGATACTGGACCTTGTCCGGTGCGAACGTCTCGAAGTAACGGTAGCCGACGTAGATGCCTTCTTCATAGTCGACGAAGTACTTGCCGAGGATGCTCGGGAGCGTCCCGTCGTACTGGTAGTTGCCGAAGTTGCGGTTCGTCGGGTAGTCGCTGAGGCTCCAAGCAATGGAGTCTGTCAGTTTTCCGGAGGGGTTCACTTTGCCGGACAGTACATCGCCCAGGGACTCGGCACCGATCTGGCCCGGAAGCCACATCATGAGTGCCGCCTTGATGCTGTCGTACTGTTCGACCCAGTCCATCTCCATCGTGTTCGAGGTGTTGAAGACGACGATGACGTTCTCGAAGTTCGAGGTGACCGCGTCGATCATGGCGCGCTGGGTCTCATTGAGGCGCAGGTCCGCTCTGGTGAGGTCCGAGAGTTCCGTGCCGGCACTGCCGAATACGATGAGCGCCGTGTCGGAGTACTCCCTGGCGTCCGCCATCTGCTCTGCCGTGATGTTCTCGATGGGCAGCTCCTCCACCCCGTCGCCCTGGACATAGCCGAGAAGCATGTCGATGAGGCCGTTGCCGGTCTCGGGCACCGAGTGGCTCGACTTCCAGTCTTCATAGACCTTTTTGAGGTCTTTGTTGTACCGGATGCCGCCGTGTTTCAGGCCTTCGTAGAAGTTGACAGAGTCGTCTGCCGTGACCGAACCGGATCCGCCCCCGCTGAGGAGCAGGTCGCAGGAGGCGATGCCGAAGACATTCACCTTCTTGTTCCTGAGCGGCAGGAAGTTCCCGTCGTTTTTGAGGAGGACGAGGCCTTCATCCTCCATCTGCCGGGCGATCTTCGCGGCGGCGGCGATCTGCTCGTTCGAGATCCCGTTCGCGCCAAAAGCCGGAATCAGGCTGCCAAGGAAAAAGCACAGCGTCAGCAGTACCGCTGCGACTGCTTTGGAAGGGGAATTGCGAACCGTGTGGATCATGGTGTTTCCTCCTGTTACCGGATCCTGTGGATAGATTACAGATTGATTATACCATTACAGGCACTTGTCCGTATATCTGTGTTTGATACCCATTGAAAAATGTTAAGGATAGATTTATAATGAAAATGTTGTTATACGCGTACAATATACATGTATCGCAAAATGCAAAAAGGAGGGACGAAAATGATCGGCGGAATTCTCTGGTTACTGTTATTCAGCGTGGTCGCGCTAGCGGGCATCGCAATAACACTCATGTACGGAAAAGTCTTCGATAACGACGATGACGAATAACATGATCGACCAAAGAGATCTTATGAAAAAGGAGAAAGAATATGCCTACGTTAGATAAAGTCACGATCGCGGGACTTCTGGTTCCTGACGAACCGATCTACGCGATCCTCACCCTGGTGTCCGGTATCTTCTGGACCATCGTTTACATCGACATCATTTACCGGGGCTTCAAGGACAAAGCCTGCGGCATGCCGCTCATGGTCCTCGGCCTCAACTGGTCCTGGGAATTCATCTTCGCCTTCATGGGCGATCCGTTCTTCCCGGAGGGCTCGTTCTTCCACGTCACCGACCAGACCATGGTCCAGAGAGGCGTCGACGCCGTCTGGTTCCTGTTCGACTGCGTCATCCTGTACCTGAAGATCAAGTACGGCCGTGAAGAGTACAACCACGCACTTCCGGGATTCGGCAAAAAGATGTTCATCCCCTATGTCGCCCTCATCCTCTTCATCAGCTTCCAGGCCGTCTGGTTCATCTCCATCGAACTCGAAGACCATCAGGGCGCATACGCTGCCTACCAGCAGAACATCTTCATCTCCTCCCTGTACATCCCGATGCTCCTGAGACGCGGCAACACCGACGGTCAGTCGATGGTCATCGCCATCTCGAAGTGTCTCGGCACGCTTGCCCCGGACGTTATGGGCGCGGTGGTGCTCCTCAAAGCCTACCATGTGCCGTGGCAGAAATTCGTCCTCATGGAGACCATGCCCTACATGAAGCTCCTCATCGGCTCCTGCCTGCTCTTCGACATCGTGTACATGATCACGCTGTACAGAGCGTTCAAGAAGGAAGGCAAGAACCCCTGGACCCGCAAACCGCTGCCCGGCTATGTCCAGTCTGACGACCCGCACGTCTGGGTCCCCGCGGAAGTGGCCGCCGGCATCTACATCAAAGAGACCCCTGAAAAGTATTCCGAAGAATTCATGGCCGGCATCAACGCCGCTCAGAAGAATCGGTAAACTCTCATAAAACAAAAAGGCTGCATCGTGAGATGCAGCCTTACTTTTTTGTGTTGGCGATTTACTGAAGGTCCTCTCCGGTGAGAAGTTTGTAGGCTTCGAGGTACTTCGCGATGGTCTTGTCGATGACGTCCTGCGGGAGGTCATAGTTGCAGTCGGGGTTCGCCTTGAGGTAGTCACGGACGAACTGCTTGTCGAACGACGGCTGACCGTGGCCGGGCTCGTAACCGTCGACCGGCCAGAAGCGGCTGGAGTCCGGCGTGAGCATTTCGTCGGCGACGACGATGTTGCCGTCTTCATCGAGACCGAACTCGAACTTGGTGTCGGCGATGATGATGCCTTTGGTGCGGGCATAGTCAGCACACTTGTTGTAAAGCGCGAGAGTGCAGTCGCGGAGTTTCTTCGCGTACTCTTCGCCCTTGCCCGGGAACTCCTTCTCGAGGACTTCAATGGACTGCTCATAGGAGATGTTCTCGTCATGGTCACCGATCTCCGCCTTGGTGGACGGCGTGTAGATGGCCTCCGGCAGCTTGTCGGACTCTTTCAGGCCCTCCGGCAGTTTGATGCCGCAGACGGTGCCGTTCTCGCAGTAGCTCTTCCAGCCGGAACCGGTGATGTAACCGCGGACGATGGCTTCGATGGGAAGCATGGTGAGCTTCTTGCAGAGCATGCTGTTGCCGTCGAACTGAGGCTGACGGAAGTACTCCGGCATGTCGTTCACATCGACGCTGATCATGTGGTTCGGAAGGATGTCTTTGGTGAGGTCGAACCAGAACTTGGACATCTGGGTCAGGACCGTACCCTTCTTCGTGACTTCGTTTTTGAGAATGACGTCAAATGCGGAGATGCGGTCGGTCGCGACGAGGACCAGTGCATCGCCCAGGTCATAGATCTCCCGGACTTTTCCTTCTTTGACGGGTTTGTACTCCTGCATGGTGAGGACCTCCTGAAAGTGGCTTAAAAAATAACAAGACTATTGTACTAGGTTTGGGCGATTAATCAAGAGGAGATTTTACCGCGCAAAGACACAGGCGTTGACGTCCGGATCGTTGTCCGCGCGCCAGTTGAGCTCGCCGTTCTTGTAGATGAACTTGCCGGTGCCGTTCGTGTAATGCACTTCTTCCTCTTCCGGGCCGTCCTCTTCGTTGAGCGTGATGGTGACGCGCTTGCAGTCCTTGTACGTCAGCTCACCGGTCGTGTCGTTGAACGTGCCGGTCATGGTCCAGTTGTCGGACTCGAACGCGGTGCTGCTCCAGTGGACGTGGATCTGGTAGGTCTTGCCCTTGCCGCCGCGGATCTCCATCGTGGCTCTCTCGCTCATCTTGTCGTCCCAGGTGCCGACGAGGTTCACGTCGTTCATGATGACGGTCTTGTCGACGGTCTTGGATGTCGCTTCCGCACTGGTGGTCTCTTCGGCCGCAGTCGTCTCGACCTCTTCCGTCACGACAGGCGCGGTCGTGGAGACTTCCACCGTCTCCGTTTTGTGGCAGGCGGCGAGCGCCAGGACCATCGTCAGGGCCAGAAGAATGGCGAAGATCTTGTTTTTCATGATATGCCTCCATAGATTCGAATCGGGGTTCGTACGGTTTCAGTATAGGACGGGGAACCGAAAAAGTCCACCGGGAACTCAGCAGTCCCCTTCCTTGCTCTCTTTCGCTTTCCGGTAGTAGATCGCCTCCAGCTTCTCATTGGCGACGGTCCGGTCGATGATGGACTTCACGAGTTCGTCGAGTTCATGCCCCTCGGTGTAGTCCGCGGGTGCGAAGTACCGGATGCGGCTGTCACGGATCATCCGGTGGACTTTGGTGCGGTCGTTCGTCTCCGCATTGTAGACGCCGATGGCATAGCCGCCGTAGGACGTGACGAGTTTCATGCAGGGGATGTCCGTGTCGCTGTCACCGATGTAGATCATGTTCCGGAACGGGACACGGATCTCATCCGGCGGGAAATAGTCGTTGACGCCGGGGTCGTTCCAGTCGAGGACGCCTTTGGAGATGCGGAACAGGAACTGGGTCTTGTTCGTGTAATTCACGACCTGGGCCGGCCAGACGGCAACTCCGTGGTCGTCGTAAAGGAAGGAACTGGCATAGACCTGCTCGAAAGCGCCGTCTTTTGCGACCTTCGTCCCCTCGATCATCTCTTTGAGACCGGAAGAGATGATGTAGTGCTCGACGATGACGCCGTGCGCTTCCCCGTACTTCCGGATCCGTTCGAACCAGGTGTCTGCGCCCGGGAAGAGTTTGACTTTCGAGCCGTACTCCTCGAGGGCGTTCCGGTTGAAGACGAGGGTGCCTCTCGCCTCTTCTTTCATGAGATACATGTAGGCAAGGTTCGAGTCCATCTCGTTCGCCTTTGCGAGCACGTCGCTCTTTTCCCAGAACTTGTCGACCTCATAGCCGACCGACTGGATATACCCCTGTGCCTGCATGTCGTCCGGGGACAGGGTCTTGTCGAAGTCGTAGCAGATGGCGACGACCGGCCGGTCTTCTTTGGTTTTTCTCACATAGTCGTTCAAGGGGATGTTCCTTTCTAAAACAGGGTGATCTGGTCGTCGAGCCAGCTCTGCTGGTCCGCGTCTTTGACGATGTCTGCCGGGTGAGGCCCGCCGATGAGGAACGAGCTCTCCGGGTCATGGAGTTCCCGGTTCTGCAGCACCGTCGCACGGTCGTAGTTCGCGTAGCAGTAGCGGCAGAAATGCGTACAGGTATTGTACATGCCGATGTCGCCTCCGAGAAGACAGGTACAGCCCTCCCGGGTCTGCCCTTTCCCGGCCGGCACGGCCAGGCGGATGCCGAGCGCATCCTCCACTTTTTTCTGATTCATACAGCCGGAGACGTCGACGCCGAACCGTGCGAGCCTCCCGTCTTCGAGACAGGCCACGACCTTCATGCCGTGGTCGTTCGCGATCGACACGAAGGCCTCGCTGAGGGCATCCTGTTCCGGCTCATACACTTCCCGCACTTCCGGGAAGTTCTTTTTTGTTTTCTGGAACAGATCGATGAAGCTGATGACGACCTGTCCGGTATAACCTTCGAGTTCCGACGCCATCGCTTCAAACGCTCTGAGATGGTACTCCATCGGGTAGCGTTCGGAGAGGAAGACGGGGTCATAGCGCCAGACGACATGGTCCTCCCCGACGAGGCGGGAGAGTTCCTGAAAGGACTTCAGGACCTCGTGCTTGTCCGGCACGTTCGGTTCGATGTCTTTCCCGTAAGGTGTGATCGTCACGTGCCAGAGCTGCCGGAACGCGTCCAGTTCGTGAAGGCGCGGCAGCATCGGTGCCGGGTTCTTCGTCCCGAACATCAGGACGTCAACAACGTCCGGGTCGAGCCGGTACCGGGTGACGGCATTGAGGTTGTATGGGTTCCGGACCAGAACTTCGCCCGCCCTGATCCGGTTGTAAAACCATTCGGAAAAAAACGCCGGAATGTCGGTCCGGTTCCCGCTGTTGATGATCATGAGCGCTTATTCCAGGACGTCGTAGGGGGTCAGGACACCGACAACGGGTTCCGACGGGTCTCCGTGCTTCGTAACGACCAGCATGGCGAGCCGTCTCCCCTGTTTGTCCCGATGTTTGAACTGTTCCACCGCCTGTTCGGTCGCGACCCCTTCGGCGATGAACTCAAAGGAATCTCTCACATGGTCCCGGATGTCGAGATAGGGTGCAAAATCTCTGACACAGTCGGTCTCCGCCAGCGCTCCCATGCCTTCCTTCGCCACACGGGTGAAGATGGTGTTCTCGCTGAAAATGCCGAGGAGCTTTCCCTGCCCGTCCAGGACCGGGATGTGGGAGAACGAGGAGTCGAGCATCCGGTCCATGACCTTTTTGACCGGCGTTGAGAGATCGGCTGTCACAAGGTCTCTCGTACAGACGTCTCCGACGGTCTCGGGGTGCTGAACGAGCCGGATGATCTCCCGGAGGGCGTCCATCAGGACCTCATCGACGTAAATCGCCTCTTTGCCCTTCACCTCGACATCTTTGTGCTGGATGAGGTTCCGCACCTCGCGGATGAGGTCCAGTTCTTTCGTATAAGGTTTGAACTCCGCTTTCCTCGACAGGAAGACATAGGCACTCTCGCCATGGCTCGTACTGCCATAGCGTGTTTTGACTGCCGATTCCAGTTCCTTGCAGAGGGCGATGAACTTCCCGGTTCCGGACATAGAGGTCTCCTTTCGCTTCACCGTTTACAGCAGGGTGTCGAGCGCGTCTTCGACGAACTTGTCTTTTTGGAACCTGAGGTCTGTGTGGAGCTTGCCGCGGAAGATGACCATCTCGAGATCCCGAAGGACCTTGATGTCGTCGAGCGGGTTCTTCCTGCAGACGATCATGTCCGCGCTCTTGCCGGGTTCGATGGTACCGGTGATGTCGTCGATGTGGACGAGTTCCGCGTTGCGCTTCGTCGCCGTGTACAGGGCGAACCGGTTGGAGACGCCGACATATTTGGTGAAGTAGTGGAGCTCTCTCCACATACCGTAGTTGTTGATGAAGGGGCAGCCGGTGTCCGTGCCGAGACCGACGGGGATGTCATTCTCGAGACAGGCTTTGGCGCACTCGATGATGCCGTCCATGACGACTTTTCCGTTGATGCGGGCGTCGTCGCCGGCGTGGCTGATCTCTTCCGGAAGCAGGCAGTACGGCGCGGCCGGAGAGATAGTGCAGATGTCGATGGCGCCCCGCTCCTTGAAGAGCCGGATGATCTCGTCGTCCGGAGTGGCGCCGTGTTCGATGCTGTCGACGCCGTTCTCGAGCGCCACACGGACCCCTTCCGGGCTCTCGACGTGGGCCGCGACCATGAGGCCGGCTTTGTGCGCTTCGTCACAGGCAGCCGCGACGATCTCCGGAGGCATGCGGAGGATGCCGGGCTCGCCGACGACCTCCGCGTCCATGACACCGCCGGTGATCATCAGCTTGATGAGGTCCGGTTTCGTTTTCAGGATCTTCCGGACGTGCTCTCTCGCCATCTCCGGGGTCTCCGCCTCAGTGGCAAGGACGCCGGCGAAGTGGCCGTCCGGGACCGAGACACCGGTGTTCGCGACGAGCAGGCGCGGGCCCGGGATCTCCCCGTTCTCGACCTTCCGTTTCATGGCGCCGTCGATGTCCGAAACGCCGCCGACCACGCGAAGGGTCGTGACGCCGCTGAACAGTTCCTGTTTGAGATGAGGTTTCTGGATCAGGAAAAAGATCAACCGCAGGACCGGGTTCCAGTCGACCATCTTGACGAGCGGAGACAGAGCCTTGTAATTGGTCTTTTTGTCGCTCTTCGGCGCCTTGCCGCCCGTCGGCAAATGTGCATGAAGGTTGATGAGACCGGGCATGATGTATGAGCCCTTCAGGTCCACGACCCTGTAGTGTTTCTTTTTGAGGTCTTTCGCGGGAACGATGGCCTCGATGGTCTCGCCGTCCACGATGATCGCTTTGCCTTCGACCGGCTGCATGTCGATGCTGCCGTCGAGGATGTAACCGTTCACATAGGCTGTCTTTTTCATAGCTCGTTCCTTTCTTTGGCGATGTACATCGCCCCTCTGATACTTACCTTACAATTATAAATCTCCGCACGGCACATCGCAACTGAGGGCCTTTGAAAAAAGTCCGGACGGACGGTGTAATTTTCGTTGTCACATGGTATACTGAATTTGGAATTGTTTTGGAAAAAAGTATAAAGGAGATGTCATCCATGAAAGTATTGTTTGTCGGTTCCGAATGCTACCCCTTCGCGAAGACGGGTGGTCTCGGAGACGTCATGAGCGCCCTGCCCAAGGCCCTTGCCGCGGAAGGCGTCGACGTCCGGGTCATGATGCCGAAGTACGCGTGCATCCCGGACCAGTATAAAGAGCGCATGGAGTATGTCTGTCATTTCGACATGGACATCACCAGCGCGGGCATCATGAAGTATGTCGGCGTCATAAAACTCGAACAGGACGGCGTCATCTACTACTTCATCGACAACGAAGAGTACTTCTCCAACGGCAACCCCTACACCAGCATGGCGGAGGACCTCGGGAAGTTCATTTTCTTCGACAAGGCGGTCCTGGCATCTCTCCCCGTCATCGGGTTCGAGCCGGACGTCATCCACTGCCACGACTGGCAGGCAGGCCTCGTTCCGGTCTATCTCCACACCCTGTTCCGGGACTCCTGGGCCGGCCAGCACTCCAAGACCATCATCACGGTCCACAACCTCAAGTTCCAGGGCCAGCATGAACTCGGCCTCATCAAGTACCTCTCCGGCCTGCCGGACTATGTCTTCACGCCGGACCAGCTCGAGATCAACGACGACGCCAATATGCTGAAGGGCGCGCTCGTCTATTCCGACATCATCTCGACGGTCTCCAACACCTACGCGGGAGAGATCAAGACGGCCGAGTACGGCGAGTACCTCGACCCGGTCATCCGGTACCATCACATGAAGCTCTGCGGCATCGTCAACGGCATCGACTACGATATCTGGAACCCCGCCACCGACGAGAAGATCGCGCAGAAGTTCGACGTGAACAGCGTCATCGAGGGCAAGAAAGCCAACAAGAGGGCTCTCCAGGAAGAACTGGGCCTCGAAGTGGACGACGGGAAGTTCATGATCGCCCTCATCTCCCGTCTCACCGATCAGAAAGGCCTCGACCTCATTGCCCCCATCTTCGAGCAGTTCATCGACGGCAACACCCAGTTCGTGCTCATCGGCACCGGCGAGCCCCAGTACGAGGACATGTTCCGGTACTTCGAGAACGAGCACAAGGGCACCGTTTCCTCGAACATCATGTATTCCGACGAGAGAGCCCACAAGGTGTATGCGGCGGCAGACGCCTTCCTCGTCCCCTCCCGGTTCGAGCCCTGCGGCCTCACCCAGCTCATCTCGTTCCGCTACGGCTCCATCCCGATCGTTCGGGAGACCGGCGGCCTCAAGGACACGGTCCAGGCCTACAACTGGACGGACGGCTCCGGCAACGGCTTCTCTTTCGACCAGTACCGTGCCGACCTGCTCCTGAACGCGGTCAACTACGCGAAGACCCTCTATTTCACCGAGCGGGATAACTGGGACGCCATGGTCAAACGCGCCATGGAGACCGACCACTCCTGGAACGCTTCGGCCAAAGACTACATCGCGCTCTACCACAGAGTCCTGGGCGATTAAGCCATTCCAACAAAAAGAACCTCCGGCATCGGAAGATGCCGGAGGTTTTCTATTGTGCTTATGCCGCGGCAGAGTCAGAGGACTTGTTGCCGGGTTTGGCAGGCGGAGTACCGCCTTTCCCGCCTTGTCCGCCTTCACCGGGCTTTTCCGGAGGAGTACCGTGTTCACTGCCGGAGCCGCCTTTGCCCTTCGAAGAGGTCGTGGCTTTCGCCGTCACCTTTTCACCGGTAGAAGCGGTTCCCTCCGAATACTCTTTACCGTTAACATAGAGTTTATGGCCGTTCAGGTCGATGGAGTTCGCGTCACAGGTCAGAGACGTGATGTAGGAGTCACCGGTCAGTTTCCAGGTGGCGTCGTCCTTCAGTTCGACATAGACATCGCCGGACGCGCCGTCTTTGTTGATGGCGCCGGTGAAGGTCGAATTTCTGCTCATGAGCAGGTTCAGGGTCGAGACACTGTCGACGATCATGTCACCGTCGATCGCCTGTTCGGAAGCATTCAGGGTGACCTGGCCGCCGTTGGAACCCTCGTTCCCCCAGCCGGCTGCGGCCGCCCGCAGGAAGATCCCGCTATCATCCTGATTGACGATCGTGGCCTTCGAAAGGTCGATCGTGGTGGTCGTATTGTTGACAAAGAAGATATCTCCGTTTTTGTTGGTTAGTTTGCCGCCGTTCATCGCGAACGAGGAGGTGCCTTCGTCGGCGTCACCGGACATGGACTGGTAGATCATGAACGCCTGATAGTAGTCGGACTTGTCGCTGTTCTTTTGCGTGTTGCTCGCGGTCAGGTCCACATTGTTGAGGGTGACCGAGTTCTTGCCCTCGACCACGACGCCCTGGGACGCGGTCGATTCCATCTTCGCGTCAGAGACGGTGATGTCCGCTGTCGAATAGATGACCGGAGAACCAACGCCGTCCGTTGTGTAGCTTCCCTTGTTGACCGTCACGGTCCCGCCGCCCCGGTCGGAGCGAATGGCAGCGGATGAGTTACCGGTCGTATGGATCGTCAGGTTCGTGGCATTCATCGTACCGCCACCGGTGGTCATGATTCCGCCGGAGCAGTTGCCTGTCGTCTCGATGACGGAGTCAGAGACATTGACGGTGGTCCCTTCGCCGTAGCTGAAGACCGCATTGGCATGCTCGCCGGCAGTCTCCACCAGGATCCCTTTCAGGTCGAGTGTCGCTTTATTGGTTGCGAAGATGGCGGCGTTTTCCCCGTAGAAATCTGCTTCGTCGCCGGAAGCGTTGCCTGTCTTTTTGACAGCAAGGTCCGAATAAGAAGCGGTCTCACCGTCTGCTGTAATGGCATGCTCTCCGTCGGCAGAGTTCTCTTTGGTCTCACCTACGGTGATGTCATCCTTTGTCAGGTAAGTGGCCTCCGCCGTCTGCGCAGAAGACGCAGCTGAGGTCGTTGCAGTCGTTTCAGTCCCGGATTGTGAACAGCCGTACATCGCCACTGACATGGCCAGCGCCAGCGTTACGGCAACGGACTTGCCAAATGTTTTCGTAGTCATAAAAAAGTTCCTCTCTTTTGGAATTGATGTTGTATCAATCCTAAGGGAGGAACTTAAATGTAAGTTTAGAAATTACATAAAAATAACCTAAAACTTTACTTTTTCTTCTTCGCGGCCTTTTCGGCGTTGCGCTTGTCGTTGATGATCTTGACGTGCTCCTCGGTGATGAGAGTGACGTTGTTCTCTTTCGCCCAGTCGACACAGCCCATAAGGACGGTCTTCAGGAACGGGCGCGGGACTTTGACAAAGTTCATGAGGGCTTCATCGGTGAACTTGATGTCCGGGTCGCAGCGGTCGGCGGCGTACTTGATGGAGTCGATGTCGATCTCCTTCGGTGCCGGAACGGGCTCGCTGATGGCCTTCCTGCCTTTGAACGGGGTGTACCAGAAGTTGGTGGAATCACGGTAACCGTAGTCGACAGGGACCGGCGGGAAATCTTTCGCCTTGACGCCGTTGACGATGGCATCGTAATACTTCGGCTTCATGAGGATCTTGTCGACCTTCAGGATGAAGTGCGCGCCGAACTTGGAGGTGATGCCGTTGAAGTCGTTGTACGGGCCCTCATAGCCGTCCATCTCTCCGGCTTTCCATTTGCCGCCGTTTTCAAGAGAGCTGTCCCAGGTGCACTCCATGACCTGGAAGGAGCTGGAGATGACGAGCGGGCGGTCCTTGTCCTTCGGGTCGGCGAGGCCGTCTTCGAATTTGAACTTGCAGTCTTTCATCTTCTCTTCGGACGGGCCGGGGAACCCGAGGCGGACGGCCTCTTTGAACGTCTTCTTGTCATCGGGAATGAAGTTGATGGCAAGCTTGCCGGTCCGCAGGACGTTCTGACAGGTGTTGGAGTTGTTGCGGCACTCCAGCAGCATGGCATAGTAGTCCTTGCCGGCGATGTAGTACGGGAACACCAGAGAATAGGAACCGACGTTCATTCTGCCGTCGGGGTTTCTGGTCGTGATACATACGGTCGGCATCGGATAGAATGCAGATGTCTGATAGAAGTTGTCGACGATCCGAAGATCTTTAAAGGAACTCATGGGAACCTCTCCTTTCTTTTTCATGACATTTTCGGGATCCTCAAATGATAACGATCTCTTTAATGATAATTATATCTTTTTTCATTAAACATTTGTAGTCTTTTGTAAAAAAATGTATACTATTACTGGAGTAAGGAAATGAAAAAAGAAAGGTGGATCACTATGGCAAAAACGGAACTGATCAGGCTGAAGTTCCAGGATGGAGAGCCCTTCGAGAACAGTCAGTACTACCGGTACGGCGACTATGACCTCCATTACCGCATCGACCCGGCAAAGGGAACCGAGAAGGCAAAGATGTTCATGATCCACGGCTTCGGCTGTGACACGACCTTCTTTGATGAACTCGTGGAGCGGTACACAAAAGAGGGGATCAAATGTGTCCGCGTCGACCTTCCGGACTTCGGCTATTCGACCCGTGAAGACAAAAACATCCACTTTGTCCCGCAGATCACGATGCTCTACGATCTGATGGACAAACTGGACACAGACAAGAGCGGATGGATCCTCGTCGGCCATTCGATGGGCGGCTCTGTCGCGCTTGAGATGGCGAACCGGGATTTCAGCCGGTTCAACGCGATCATCCTGAACGCGCCGCTCCTCATGTTCAATGTCCCGCCGTGGCTGTCGAAGTTCATCATGATCAAGCCCATGTGCGACATCATGGATAAGGCTCTGGCATTCTTCGGCCCGCATGACTGGCTCTTCAAGGTCATCGAATTCACGATGACGGTAGACCCCATCTACTCTCTGAAGTATGACGCAAAGAAGTTCGAGACGCCCTACATCATCGAAGGCAGCGGCACCGGTCTGTGCTACATGACGTCCAAGACGACCGCCCCGTCACTCGATGAACTCCACAAGATCACCATTCCGCTGCAGCTCGTCACCGGCACGGCCGACCTGTTCGTCTTCCCGACCAAGTCTGCCGCTCTGCGCGCCGCGCTTCCGGCCGGGTTCGACGATCACAAGATCCAGCGCGGCGGCCACTGCTTCCTGCAGAACCGCGACAAGGAGACCGCCGGACTCGCTCTGGACTTCTTAAAGAAAAACGGTCTTCTGTAAACGCAATAACGAAACAAACCTCCGGCATCGGTCGATGTCGGAGGTCGTTTTTTATGTGAGTTTCTCTTTCTCCTGCAGGCTCAGTTTCCGGAAGAACCGGAGCGCGAACGGCAGGCTTGTCATCGCGGTCAGCATGTCGGACCACAGGACGGCGCTCTGGATGCCGAGCAGGCCGAGGAACCGCGGCAGGATCAGAAGGATGGGGACATAGTAGAGTCCGCTTCGAAGCGCCGACAGGAAGGTCGCGATCCGCGCCTCGCCGATCGACTGGAACATCATGTTCGTGCAGACCGCCATCGGCTGGAAGAAGGCGGCGATGCCAAAGAACTTCATCGCCTCCGACCCGATCCGGATGACTTCCGGGTCGTCCCGGAAGAAGGCGACGATGGGAGACGCAAACACCATGGCGAGGACCGCCAGGATACCGATGACCACTTCCGAGGCGATCAGAGTGAACCAGTACCCCTCCCGGACACGGTCGTCTCTCCCGGCACCGTGACCGTAGGCGGAGACCGGCTGATACCCCTGGCCGATGCCGAGGACAAAGGCAAAGAGGAACATGGATACACGTCCGTCGATGGTCATGGCTGCAATGGCTGCATCGCCGTAGGGACGGGCACCGATGTTGAGGAACGTGGTCCCAAACATGGCCAGCAGCTGCCGCACGAGACTCGGGAGACCGTTCTGCAGGACACGTACGGTGGTCTGGGGACGTCGAAGATCCACGTTCCCGACGGACAGGTGACTGATCGTTTTCCCCCGAAGGAACATGGAGAGGAGGATCAGGAACGAGATCGTCTGGGAAAGAGCGGTCGCCATGCCGGCGCCCCGGATGCCGAGGTGGAATCCGAAGATGAACAGAGGGTCGAGGAAGATGTTGAGCACACTGCCGGAGACGAGGCCGATCATCGCGTAGAACGCGCGGCCCTCATAGCGGAGAACGTTGTTGAGGACACAGCTCGAACAGAAGAAGGTGCCGGACAGGAAGATCCATCGCGCATATTCGGACGAATACGGCAGGATGGTCTCGGTGCTTCCGAGCAGGCGCATCAGAGGGTGCAGTGTCAGAAGGCCGACGGCCGAGAGCAAAAAACCGATGACCAGAGTGAAGAAGAAGGCGGTCGAGGCGGTCTTGTTCGCTTCCTCTTTTTCTCCTCTTCCGAGCTGACGGCTCACGACCGCGCCGGCGCCGTGTCCGAACAGGAACCCGAACGCCTGGAACGTGGCGAGGATGCTCATGACGATGCCGACGGAAGCGCTGGCGCTGGTCCCGAGTTTTCCGACGAAGAAAGAGTCGGCGAGGTTGTACAGCATGGTGATCATCATGCTGAGGACGGTGGGTACCGCCAGCCGGGGGATCAGTTTGGGGATGGGAGTACCGACCAGTTTCTCATACTGCGCCTGTTCGGCTGCAGACCTTTGATGCGGATCGCTGACTGCCATTGCTGCTCCCCCTTTCTGTATTCTGTAAACGAAACAATTATAGCATAAAAATGGTCCCGGAACGAAAAAAGAGCCATGCAGACGCATGACTCTTTTGGATCGATGAGATCGGGTTATCTGGCGCCGATCCGTTTGAGGATGGCGTCGGCGATCATCCGGTGGCCCTTCAGGGTCGGATGCGGGTTGAAGCCCTTGTCGTCCAGAGTGAGGTTCTCCAGAAGCGGGATCGTGGCGGTATTGTTGATCATCGGGATGTTGCGCAGTTCGACATAGTAGTAGCTGTCGTAGAACGCTTCCCATTTCTGCTTCTGCGAATTGATGATGTCATAGTAAGGCTGAAGAGCATGTTCGAGAGAACGGTCTCCGGGCAGGATGCTCCAGTTGGTCGTCGGGTTGTAACAGCCGACCGAGACCAGCGTGACATCGGGGTTCAGTTTATAGATCTGCTTGATGATTGCATCGTAGTTGATGAAATAGTCCGTCGCCCACTTGAGGCAGGTGATATCCCACTGGAGCCAGTAGCTGACCCACTTGTGCGGGTTGCCGGCAAAGCCGATCAGATAGTGGACGGCATTGTCGATGATGGTGCGGACAGCACCCATTTCCTTGACCTTGGTCTGGATGGTCTTGCGGGGCTCGGTCTTGTTGAAACGGCCGTCTTCCGCAATGTCATAGACACAGGCGATGGTCGGGATCCAGATATCATCGAAACCAACGTCGAGAAGGATGACGTCAGATTCTTTGACCGCCTTCTGATAGAGCGGACGGAGCTGTTTGAGGTGTTTTTCGGTGATGACGTAGTCGGACATGTAGCCCATGACGTCTTTCAGGATGTAATCCGCCTTGAAGTTGTTATCGAGAAGATAACGAAGATCGTATGTACGGATACCGGAGATACCATACGGATGGAGCGTTCTCGCGCCGAGCGCGCGGGTCACGAGGTCCGGATACGAATCGCGGATCCGCTCTCCGTAGAGGATCTGCTTTTTATGACGATTGTAATCGGGCAGGCCGAAGCCGGAGCTGGCACTGTCGCCGAGAGAGGTCACGATGGTGGCCTTTTTGATTTTCTTCTGACCGGATGCAGCGAACGAAGTGAAGCTGAACAGCGGGACGATCATTGCAACCAGCAGCAGAGCTGCCATCAGTTTTCTTTTCATAGGTCTGGTTCCTCCCGCTTATTATGCTTTGTCGACGGCGACTTCCATCTCATGGAGATCG
Organism: Clostridia bacterium; assembly: GCA_017433225.1. Taxonomy (GTDB): domain Bacteria; phylum Bacillota; class Clostridia; order Oscillospirales; family Acutalibacteraceae; genus RUG420. Next base: position 68,967 of record JAFRHS010000011.1, on the reverse strand, counting down.
CGGAAGAACTGATCGATGGTCCGCGGGCCTTCTTTGTACGCAAGCAGCGGAGACAGGACACCGGAGAGACCGAAGATGACGAGCAGGGCAACGCCGCCGCCCACGAGGACGAACGCGAGCGCGCCGGCATTCGTTGCCAGGTAGCCCGGAAGAAGGATGGCCTGAAGCGTCATTTTGCCGACAGGACCGGTGAGTTCATAGATGTCACTGACGATCGGTGCCTTTTTGGCCGCTTTTCCGACAAGTTCATCGGGGCCGTTCTTAAGGCCGTCAGAAATGTCACTGGAAGCGTCTTTTAACGTTGAAAGGGTCTTTGAGACATAGTTTTTCCCAAAATAACCGGCAAGACTGGAAACAACACCGACACTGAGGTCCTGCATGTTCCCCTCATAATCCGCTCTCTTCTGTTTTTTGTTGTCAAGTCCCCATTTCATGAGTGCGAAGGGATAGGTGAAAGGCTGAGACGCATAATAGACCAGTATGGGGTCATTGACGTCACCGTTGTAGAGCTGGTCCGTATCCAGGTTCTCAACGGTCCGTTTCGCAAGAGCGACATTTCGGTCTGAGATCGACTGCCTGCTTGCAGCGAAAGCCGTGTTGGAAAACAGTGCGACCGCCATGACCATGGCAAGAAATGCGGCGATCAGCTTTTTTGTTGTCTTCATAAGATCCTCCTCGTTGTTCTGATTGATCCATACATACATTACTATGAATCTTAAGCTTTGCTTAAGAAACAAAACTTATCTTAACCGAAAGACATTTGTAAAGCAATCTTATAAAAACGAACAAATTTGAGGACGACCGGACAATTAAAAAACACGCGGTCAAAATCTGTCGGAAAACATTTCCTCAGAATTTGGCCGCGTGCAAATTTCTTGGTTATTATACACAAAACAACAGCCGTTGTCCGCACAATCTTTCTATACATCTATTTGTATATTTATGCTTTGCAGAACTGCCTCTTGTTGTAATATAGCCATTTTTCATATCATAAGTGAATAATTATACCTTCCCCATCGCTTTCAGCCGATGCGTGAAAACCTTATCGTAAGCCTTCGCCCAGGCCTGGACGGCTGGACGGGAATACTGCTTCGGCAGGAACTGTTCGACGGCAAGAGCCGCGACGACATCGAGGACGACGCCGGCACCCTTCTTCAGAAGGTCGGGGTCTTTGAGGATGGCAGCGCCACGCTTCGGCAGGTTCGGGTCGAAGTGCAGGAACTTCCAGAGGCTCGTATGGTTGGCCGTAATGGTCAGTTCGTAATGGGTCAGGATGCCCTCGTTGAACGCATAGTCCAGCTGGTCCTGTGAGATGCGGGTCAGAAGGAGTTTGACGAGTGCCAGTGGAGCGATGTTCTTGCCCATCTTCTGGAAGTACTCGTACTGGTACGGCCACAGGGTCTCGGCGGAATAGGTCTCGGTCTTGTCGCCGATGATCGTCTCGGCAAGGATCTTCGAATTCTTGATGGCGTTGCCGATGCCCGATCCGATGATCGGGACCGTCATGAAGGCGGAATCGCCGATCGCCGCATAGCCGTCTGCCACCATGATCGAAAGCGGCTGACGGACCGGGATGAGGACCAGCTGGCCGCCGCGCAGTTTCTTCGTACCGAGCTGCGGGTTGGTCTTGCGGTACCGCTCTGCGATCGCTTCCGCTTCGGAAACGGTGAGCGGGTCCATATGACCGATGAGGAGGTCGGAGAAGGTGTCTTCGGTGGCGATCCACCCGATGCCGATCGACTCGCTGTCCGGGAACAGGATGACCTTATACTTGTCATCGACCGTGGCCGGGTCGACGGGCAGGTCGTAGAACGCACGGTAGACGTAGAACTTCTCGCCCCAGTTCGGGTGCTTCTGGATGCCGAGGCAGTCCGGCAGCTTCGTCCGGATGACGGACTCCGCACCGGCGGCGTCGATGACCATGTCAGCCGTGAAGTCGCCTTTGTCGGTCGTGATGCCGATGACGCGGTCGCCTGCCATGAGCGGCCCGTTGATCTTGACACCGTACTCGATCTTCGCGCCGTTCTTCACGGCGAAGTCGATGAGCAGTTTGTAGATGTCCGACCGCTCCATCTTGATCTCCATCTCGTTCGGATCGTTCGGCACGCGCTGACGGATCTTTTTGTCCGGCGTGGTGTTCGGTCCGTAGAAGGTCATGTCGATCTTCCACTCCCAGGGAAGTCCCACTTCCTCCGGGCGCGGACAGCCGACGACGTCGAGGGCCTTCGGATCGAAGATGTCGGTCCAGTCATAACCGAGTTTCCCCTCTTCGTTCCGCTCATAGATGGTGACATCGAACCCGGCTTTCGCGAGCAGCGCCGCAGCCGTCAGTCCTCCGTGACCGGCGCCGGCCACGATGATCGTCTTACTCATGTTGGTTTCCTCCTTTTTTATAATCGAAATGTTATCATTCATAAGTATAGCAGAACGCGCGGCCAAATGCAGAACGACCCTTCCCGATATTGTCGGAAAGGGTCGTGTTTCTTTGGAAAAATGTCAGATGCTCAGGCACCAAGCGCCGTCAGGATCTGGTTGGCGATGTACTGATGGCCGGCAAGTGTCGGATGGGGATCCCAGCCGCCTTCATGAAGCATCGGCTGACCGCTCAGCATGTCGTTGACGGTGTTGGAGATGACCTCCGGGTTCGGGACATCGACAAAGACATAGTCGTGGACGCCGTCGCCCGCATAGGACCGCATGACACTGTTCATGTTGTTATACAGGAAGTTCAGGAGCTGGCCCGCATAGATCATGGAACCGTCCGGGATGGTCCAGTCTTTGAACGGGTTGTAGCAGCCGACAACGACCAGCGTGGAGCCCGGTTTCATCAGCCGGTAGAGGTCTTTGATGATGGGGTCGAAATTCTGCTGGAAGTTGAACAGCGTATCCTGGATGCCCATCTGCAGCTCATAGAGATAGCGCGGCGAATTCATGACACGGCCGATGGGATCGTTGCCGGTCATGGAAAAATCGGTATAGGCGCCCATGACGGTAAGCCAGGTATCGTTGAAGCCGATCTCGAGCATGACCATGTCAGCGTTGGAGATCTTCTTCTGCATCTTCTCTCTCTTGGACTTCATGACTTCCAGATTGTAGTTCGGGTTGCCGGAGAGTTCGCCGATAAAGTTCTGGGTCACGAAGTCGCCCTCATAGTCGTTCTCAAGGAAGACACGGATCTCTTTGGTCCGGAATCCCGGAGAGACGTAAGGCGTATAATTTTTGCCTTCGACTTTCATCTTTTTGGCAACAAGGTCGCCGAACGAGCCTTTGATGCGCTTGTTCTGCAGGCAGTATGTGTTATATCTCTTGTAGTCAGGCAGACTGAAGCCGGCGGCAATAGAGTCGCCGAGCATGACGATCTTTTCCACCGGATGTCCGTTCCGCTCGTAGGCGAACGCGCTGAGCGACGCGACCGAGACGATCATCAGGACCGCCAGAAGGATGGCAAAGAGTTTTTTGGATGCTTTTCTCATAAAGCTTCCCCTTTCTCGATTGATTTCACGATTGGTGTTTGCTTCAGATTATGTTTTACCCCAATACTATACCCTATTATTCATAAAAAATCCATAACTAATTCTTATATAAAACAATTCCCACACTCGCCGATCCCTTGTGGAAACTGCAAAAAGGCAGCGCATTTCTGCGCTGCCTCACATTCGTTTTCGCTCAATACTGGTACATGCCTTTGAAAACGAGAGCCGTGTTTCCGGAGAGCGTGACACGCTCCTGCGTGTAATTGACGATCAGGTCGCCGCCGGGCAGTTTGACCGTGATGTCATCTCCCCGCCTGCAGTACCCGTTCTCACATGCCGCGACGACTGCCGCGCAGGCACCGGTCCCGCAGGCCATCGTCTCCCCGTTGCCCCGCTCGTAGACGCGGACTTTCAGGGTCGTGTCGTTCACCACACGGACGAACTCCGTGTTGATGCGGTCCGGGAAGAACTCCGCATACTCGAACCGCGGTCCCACGACGGACAGGTCGATGGGGTCGACCCGGTCGCAGAAGACCACACAGTGAGGGTTGCCGATGGAACAGCAGGTGATGTTGTATTCCCGTCCCCCGAGCATGATGGCTTTGTTCAGGATGATGTCATCTTCGAAGGTCGTCGGGAGCGAAGCGGCTCTGAGATCTGCCGGTCCCATATCGACTTCGACATAGTTGACGCGGCCGTCCCGGGTGAAGAGGTGCATCGCCCGGACACCGGAGGCGGTCTCGACCGTCATGTCTTCGGTGAAGACGTAGCCGTTGTCATAGAGGTACTTCGCTACGGACCGGATGCTGTTGCCGGCCATCTTCCCTTCACTGCCGTCCCGGTTGAAGATGCGCATCTTCGCGTCCGCCACCTCGGACTTCTCGATGAGGACCATGCCGTCGGCGCCGATGCCGTAGTGGCGGTCGCACATCTGCAGAGCAAGGGACTCGGGACACTCGATCTCCCCTTTGAAGTTCTCGATGAAGATATAGTCGTCGCCGGTGGCCTGCATCTTGGAGAATTCCAGGACCTGCTTCGTCCGGCGCATATGGTTGATGTCGATGAGTTCCGTGTTCTGCTGGCTGAAGCGGGACGCGATGATGTCCGCCGTCGCCATCGCCGTGTCGAGCGACGTGAAGCACGGGATGTTCAGGAGCAAAGCCTTACGGCTGAGGGCGATGTAATCGTCCACCGTGTCATCCATCAGCGCACCCGTGTAGACGAGGAAGCTGACCTTCCCCTCTTCCATGAGTTTGAAGATCTTGTCGCGGTTCTTTTCGCTGATGTCGCTGCCGAGGTCTTCGACATCGGTGCCGAGGTGGGCGATGTGTTCCGCCGTTTCGGAAGTCGCGTAGAGTTTGAACCCGAGGTCGTCGAGTTTCTTCGCCAGAGAGACGGTCTCGAGGTTGTCGTACTTGTCGACCGAGAGGAAGACACCGACGTCGTGGAACGCGTCAGGGGCGGTCAGTTTCCGGCCGGCCGCGGTGAGGCCCTTGAAGAGCGCTTCGTTCAGGTTCTTGCCGACGCCGAGGACTTCTCCGGTGGACTTCATCTCCGGACCGAGGTAGGAGTTCGCGTCCATGAGTTTCTCGAAGGAGAAGACCGGGACCTTGACGGCCACATAGGGCGGCGTCCGGTAGAGGCCGGTCCCGTAGCCCATCTTTTTGAGGGGCTCACCCAGCATGACCCGGCTCGCCAGTTCGACCATGGGCACGCCGGTGACCTTGGAGATGTACGGGACCGTACGAGAGGCCCTCGGGTTGACCTCGATGACGTAGAGCTCGTTCTGATAGATGAGGTACTGGATGTTGACGAGGCCCTGTGTACCGAGGTCCAGCGCCAGCTTGGTGGAAGTGTCGACGATGACGTCCATCATCTTGTCGTTGATGCTGTAGGGCGGGTAGACCGCGATGGAGTCGCCGCTGTGGACACCGGCCCGCTCCACGTGCTGCATGACGCCGGGGATGAGGATGTCGGTGCCGTCCGAGATGACGTCGACTTCGAGTTCCGTGCCCTGCATGTACTTGTCGACGAGGACGGGGTTGTCGATGCCCTGGGACAGGATCTTGTTCATGTAGACTTCCACTTCGTGTTCATCGTGGACGATCTTCATGTTCTGGCCGCCGATGACATAGGACGGGCGGAGCAGGACCGGATAGCCGAGCTTCTGTGCCGTCCGCAGAGCGCCGTCCAGCGTATAGACGGCAGTGCCCTTCGGCCGCTTGATGTCATATTTTTCGAGCAGGGCGTCGAACCGTTCGCGGTCCTCCGCCGTATCGATGCTTTTGGCAGAGGTCCCGAGGATCTTGATGCCGTGGTCATCGAGATACTTCGTCAGCGCGATCGCGGTCTGTCCGCCGAAGGCGACGACGACGCCGACCGGCTTTTCGACCTTGATGATGCTCATGACGTCTTCCGGCGTCAGGGGCTCGAAGTAGAGGCGGTCCGCCGTGTCGTAGTCCGTGGAGACCGTCTCCGGGTTGTTGTTGACGATGACGACGTCGTAGCCCAGTTCCTTGAGGGTCCAGACACAGTGGACCGAGGAGTAGTCGAACTCGATGCCCTGTCCGATGCGGATGGGGCCGGAGCCGAGGACCATGACCGTGGGCTTGCCGGAACGCGCGAACGTCCGGGACTCACAGTGCTTATCATAGGTCGAGTAGAAATACGGTGTCGTGGCCGCGAATTCCGCGGCGCAGGTGTCGACCATCTTGTAGACCGGGTCTCTGTGGAAGATGCCTGCCACACGGATGCTCGGAGCGCCGGACAGCGCGCACAGGGCATCGTCCGGATAGCCGAGCTTCTTGCCCTCTTCATAGAGTTCCTGCGTCAGGCCGTCCTGGAGACGGTCTTCGAACTCCGCGAGGTTCCGGAGTTTATAGAGGAACCAGCGGTCGATCTTCGTGATCTCGAAGATCTCATCGACCGGCACGCCTGCTTTCAGGGCTTCAAAGACCGTGAACATGCGGAAGTCATCGACTCTCGCGAGACGTTCCCGGATGGGTGCGCCGTCCTTCGCGTTCCGGTTCAGGGTGTTGAGTGAGATCTCCGCTCCGCGGACCGCTTTCAGCACGGCCATCTCGAAGCTCGTGCCGATGGACATGACTTCCCCGGTGGCCTTCATCTGGGTCCCCAGTTTGCGCTCGGCGTTCGGGAACTTGTCAAAGGGCCACTTCGGGAACTTGACGACGATGTAATCGAGTGCGGGCTCAAAGCAGGCACAGGTCTCGCCGGTGATGTCGTTTTCGATCTCATCGAGGTTGTAGCCGAGGGCGATCTTGGTCGTGATCTTCGCGATCGGATAGCCGGTGGCCTTGGAGGCCAGAGCGGACGACCGGGAGACTCTGGGGTTGACTTCGATGACGGCGTATTCAAAGGTGTCCGGGTTCAGGGCAAACTGACAGTTGCAGCCGCCGACGATGTCGAGGGCCGTGATGATGTTCAGAGAGGCCGTCCGGAGCATCTGGTATTCTTTGTCGGAGAGGGTCTGGGCGGGCGCCACGACGATGGAGTCGCCGGTGTGGATGCCGACGGGGTCAAAGTTCTCCATGGAGCAGACCGCGATGACGTTGCCGGCATAGTCGCGCATCGTCTCGAATTCGATCTCCTTCCATCCGGAGACACACTTCTCGACGAGGATCTGGTGGATCGGGGACGCCTCGAGACCGGTATAGGCGATGAGCTTCAGTTCCTCCGCGTCGTTCGCGATCCCGCCGCCGGCTCCGCCGAGGGTGAAGGCGGGGCGCACGATGACCGGATAGCCGATATCGTGGGCGATGTACAGCGCCGTCGTGATATCTTCCGCGATATCGGACGGGATGACCGGTTCGCCGATCGCTTCGAGGGTCTCCTTGAACAGTTCCCGGTCCTCCGCTTTGTCGATGGCTTCGACATTGGTGCCGATGAGCTGTACGCCGTGGTCGGTCAGGAAGTGTTCCTTCTCGAGCTGCATGGAGATAGTGAGGCCGGTCTGGCCGCCGAGGCCGGCGAGCAGACTGTCCGGTTTTTCTTTTTCGATGATCCGCTTGACGGTCTCCGCCGTCAGGGGTTCGAGGTAGATCTCATCGGCCAGCGCCTGATCGGTCATGATCGTGGCGGGGTTCGAGTTGACGAGGACGACATTGACGCCCGCCTCCTTCAGGACGCGGCAGGCCTGGGCACCGGCATAGTCGAACTCTGCCGCCTGGCCGATGACGATGGGACCGGAGCCGATGACGAGGACCTTTTTGATGTCTTTATTCAGCGGCATTCGTCACGCCTCCCCTCTTGTTCTTCTCTTCCCACATATTGTCGATGAAACGGTCGAACAGGAACGAGGTGTCGTGGGGGCCGGAGCTCGCTTCCGGGTGGAACTGGACCGTAAAGGCGTTCCAGTCCGGGTAGTCGATGCCTTCGCAGGTCTTGTCGTTCGCGTTGATGTAACGCTCTTCGCCCCGCTTCACAGACTCGGAGACCACCGCGTAGCCGTGGTTCTGGCTCGTGATGAAGGTCCGGGTCCCTTTGACGTCCTTACAGGGCTGGTTGACGCCCCGGTGACCGTATTTGAGTTTCGTGGTTCTGGCGCCGGCGGCGATGGCCGTCAGCTGGTGGCCGAGACAGATGCCGAAGATCGGCTTCATGCCGAGGAGCTTGGCGATCTGCATGATCTGGTCCTGGGCATCGGCCGGGTCCCCGGGTCCGTTCGACAGCATGATGCCGTCGGGGTGCTCGTCGAGGACATCGTCTGCAGAAGACGTGCCGGGCAGGACGACCACATCGCACCCCCGCTTCTGGAGCTCGCGGATGATGTTCCGTTTGGCACCGTAGTCGAGGAGCGCCACTTTCAGCGGGCCCTCTTCCCCGGCGCTGCCTTCGACCGCTTCGAAGACTTTCTTCTCCTTCGTGGTGACGGAGGGGACCGCGTCGGTGATGACATAAGAAGAGACCTCCGAGAGATCGCGGGGGACCGAATCGCACAGAATGGCGTTCATGACCCCGTGTTCCCGGATGGTCCTCGTGATCTCACGTGTATCGACTCCGTAAATGCCGGGAACGCCCCGTTCTTTGAGAAACGTATCCAGGGTGTACTGGCAGCGGAAGTTGGACGGCTGCTCGCACCATTCGCGGACGACATAGCCTTTGACGAAACAGTCGCCTTCAAAATCGTCCTCGATGATGCCGTAGTTCCCGATGAGCGGGTATGTCTGCAGCACGATCTGTCCGTAATAGCTGGGGTCGGTCAGGGTCTCGATGTACCCGCACATGCCGGTCGTGAAGACCAGTTCGCCGATGGCGGACACATCGGCCCCGAAGGCAAACCCCTCATAAACGGTACCGTCCGACAGGACAAGGTACCGCTTTTTCTTCGTATGGGCCCCCTGCGCTCCGGCAGAGGCATTGGCCCGGTTAAGGAATTGAGACATAATCAGTCGATCTCCCCGATGGTGGCGGCCATGACCGCCTTGATGGTATGCATTCGGTTCTCTGCTTCCTGGAAGACGATCGACGCCTCGGACTCGAAGACTTCGTTCGTCACTTCCATGCTGTCGCGGGAGAAGCGCTCGCCCATCTCCCGGCCGATGGTGGTCTTCCAGTCATGGAACGCCGGCAGGCAGTGCATGAAAACAGCACCCTCCGCGGCATTGTCCATGATCTTCTTCGTGACCGCATAGTCCTGGAGGTCGTGGATGCGCTCTGCCCAGACTTCGATGGGCTCGCCCATGGAGACCCAGACGTCGGTGTAGATGACGTCCGCGTTCTTCGTCGCTTCCATGGGATCGGTGATGAGCCGGACGGAACCGCCGGTCTCTTTACAGATCTCCTCGCAGGTCTTCACGAGTTCGTCCGCCGGGAAGTACCGCTTTGCCGGAGCGCAGGCCACGAAGTTGAGGCCCATCTTGGCGCAGCCGACCATCAGCGAGTTGCCCATGTTGTAGCGGGCATCGCCCATGTAGACGAAGTTGATGCCTTTGAGGCGGCCGAAGTGTTCCTTTATGGTCAGGAAGTCGGCGAGGATCTGTGTCGGATGGTACTCATTGGTGAGACCGTTCCAGACCGGGACGTCCGCGTACCGGGCGAGTTCTTCGACGATCTCCTGCCCATAGCCGCGGTACTCGATGCCCTCGAACATACCGGACAGCACGCGCGCCGTGTCGGCGATGCTCTCCTTCTTCCCGATCTGAGAATCGGTCGGGTTCAGGTAGGTGCAGCCCATGCCGAGGTCGTGCGCCGCCACTTCAAAGCTGCAGCGGGTCCGGGTGCTGGTCTTCTCGAAGATGAGGGCAATGTTTTTGCCCTCGCAGTAACGGTGCGGGATGCCGGCCTTTTTCTTGGCCTTGAGGTCCGCCGCGAGGTCGATGAGATAGCCGATCTCCTCCGGTGTGAAGTCGAGTAATTTCAGAAAGTCTTTACCCTTTAAGTCCATGCGTATTCTCCTCTATTGACGATTCGTCTCTTTTATGCAGAATTCCGTATATTATTCGCTGAAAAATGAATATTATTCATGAAATCATGCGGTTCTTTATAAATGACTGCATAAATGATACTGATATATGCATAAAAAGTCAATAGCAGAGCCCTTCGAACGCAGAGAAAAAGAGCAAAGACGACTTCTCCCCGTTTCGGGAAAAAGAACACCTTTGCTCTTCGCCGTGTATTCTATCACATTTGAGGCTCCTGCTCAAGTAAAAACAGCAGTTCTTCCTCTTCTTTCGTCAGTTTTCCCTCGGCGATGTACCGCTCGAGGAGGTCCGGCCTCCGCTCCTTCGTGAGCCGCAGGGCCTCCTGCCGCCGATAGCGGCGGATCCGCCCGTGGTCTCCCGACAGGAGGACGTCCGGGACCGACATCCCCTCGTACTCCCGCGGCTGGGTGTACTGCGGATATTCGAGGAGCCCGTCTTCAAAGGATTCCTCCTCCGTACTGGCGCCCCGGAGGGCGCCAGGCAGCAGCCGCACGACGGAGTCGATGACCGTCATCGCCGGCAGTTCGCCGCCGGTCAGGATGTAGTCGCCCATGGAGATCTCTTCATCGATGCTGCCGAAGATGCGGGCATCCATGCCCTCGTAGTGGCCGCAGAGAAGGACGAGGTGCGGGAGCTCCGCGAAGCGCCGCGCGGTCTTCTGATCGTACGGTGTTCCGGCAGGGGTCATGGCGACGCTCCGCACATCGCCCGAGGGGTCCTGCTCCTTCACATGCCGCAGCGCGTCGAGCACCGGCTGACAGCGCATCACCATGCCCGCTCCCCCGCCAAAGGGAGAGTCGTCGATGTGGCGGAAACTGCCCTGTGCAAACTCTTTGATGTCAACGATGTCGATGGAGACGAGGCCCTTGTCGACGGCGCGGGCCACGACCGGGGTCTTCAGAAAGCTCTCGAAGCTTTCCGGGAAGATGGTCAAAACGGAAATGATCATGGGCTCCCTCCTTTTCTGACGTCCAGTATAACATAGAAAAAGAGTCTGCCAAAATGACAGACTCTCGGAAAATGCGGTTTACAGGACGTCCTCCGCATCGGGCAGCATGCGGGCACGCTCGAACATCTTGTCGAAGATGGCGAAGAACTCCCACTTGTTGCGGCTCATGCCGTTCCACATGATGTGGTCGCCGTTGCGGACCGGCATGTTGTACCAGATGCCGGGTTTGAACTCGGTGTCCGGACCGGCTTCGATGGCCGGCTGGTTGAGCGGGGCGCTCTGGCCGATGACCGGGACATAGCCGTCGTTCGGATACCACTCGGGCCCGTACTCGTAACCGGTCTCACGGACCGGCTGCTTCTTGCCGATGATGTTGCCGGTGAAGAACGTGATCGGGTTGTGGGTGTTGGAGCGGTAAGTGCCGTCCGCGACCGGATGGCCGTTGTTCGTGCGCTCTGCGAAGTAGTAGACGTCTTTGGCAACGCCCTGACGGTCGTTCATCCACTTGCACCAGATGATGTCCATCTCCCAGTTGGAGCGGTCCATCTTGGAGCTCGCGTATCTCTGGAAGCCATTCTCGAAGTCTTGCTTGCTCTGCGGGTGGGTCTCGCCGTGATGGTTCTCCTCCGGATAGTGGCCGAGGTCGAACTGCTGCTGGCCGAGGTCGAAGAACCAGTTGTACTCACTGTAGCCGAGCAGAGAGGTGCCCTTCAGGATGACCTTCTCAACGATGTGCATGGACTTGTCGTTGAAGCACTGGTCGAGGATGGTGCCGTTGTTGACACCGGACAGGGTGACCGCGGTGTGGATGAGGTGGGACATGCCGCCCTTGAAGAGCGGAGACAGATCGTCGGGATCGGTGCCGTCGATCTCTTCCTGCCAGCCGTTGTTCATGAGATCGACAAAGGCTTTGACCGTGGGGCCGCCGAAGGAGTGGCCGTAGAGGTTGACCTTCTTGTGCGCTTCGGTCTTGCCGAGGTCTTTGAGAGCACCGGGATAGGTGCGGCCGAACCGTTTGTGGTTGTACTTCTGGCTGTGGACCTTGCCGTAGTCGACGGTGCCGCCGAAGATGAATGCGTAGATCTCACAGGCTCTGTCCCATGCACTGCAGAAGGGGCCGAGGGACGGGTAGTAGACTTCATAGCCTTCCCCGCGCAGGTGCGGGATCAGGCGGCGGGAGCCGAACATGCCCCAGTAGTTGAAGTACTTGCTCATGCCGTCATCTTCACCCCAGCCGGCAAAGCCGTGGACCAGGATGGATGGGTAGTTGTTCTTGTAGTCGTTCATTGATGATGCGCCTCCATAAACTCTCTAGAACTATTGTCCGAACATTGACGCAAGAATTATACAACCGTACAATTCTGATAACAACCGCGAATCTTGTAGAAAGTGATGCTTATCATACATTTTTCGGTTTTTGTAAAGATATCTTTTTAGAAAAGCTGTTTTGTGTTATAGTGGATAGGTACGAAAACGTTATTCGGAGGAAGTTTTATGGAACCCAATACGACCAACAAACCAAAGGCCAACGGCAAGGCGCTCCTGCCCATCCTGGTCTTCCTGGTGCTGTACCTCGGCATCGGTATCTTCTTTGAGTACATCCGCCCCATCGAGGGTCAGATGGGCTTTTACATCATGTCTGTCGTCCTCGCGTTCACCATCGCGTGGATCACCGCCATGGCGCAGGACCGGAAACGGAACTTCGATCAGAAGATCCATCTCTGCGCCAAAGGCATCGGCGACGACAACATCACCATCATGATCTTCATCTTCCTGTTCGCCGGCATGTTCGGCGGCATCGCGAAGGCGGCGGGCGGCGCGGCCAGCACCGCGAACTTCCTGCTCGAGCTCCTTCCCGGAAGCATGGCGGTCCCCGGCATGTTCATCATCGCGTCCCTCATCTCCATGTCTATGGGCACCAGTGTCGGCACCGTCACGGTCCTTGTCCCGGTCGCGGTCTCTCTGGCGGAGAGCGCGGGACTCAGCATCCCCTACTGCGCGGGCATCGTCCTCGGCGGAGCCATGTTCGGTGACAACCTGTCCTTCATCTCCGACACGACCATCGCGGCCACCAAGACGCAGGGCGTCGAGATGAAAGACAAGTTCAAGACGAACTTCCTGATCGCCCTTCCGGCGGCCATCCTCACACTGATCATCATCTTCGCGCTCGGCAACCGTCCGACCGAACTCGGCAGCTTCGATTACAACATCTGGCAGGCCATCCCCTACTTCATCGTTCTCATCGCGGCCCTGCTCGGCGTCAACGTGTTCTTCGTCCTCGGCGGCGGCACGGTCCTGTTCCTGGCAGTCGGCCTGTTCACGAAGTCCCTGACCTTCACGACGGCGCTCACCGCCATGGGTGACGGTCTCTCCGGCATGTTCGAGACCATCATCGTCACGCTGCTCGTCGCTTCCATCGGCGCGCTCATGAAGGCGAACGGCGGGTTTGAGGCCATCCTGAGCCTCATCCACAAAACGGCGAAGGGCAGAAAGGGCGGCATGTTCGGCATCGCCGCGCTCACCGGCATCCTCGACATCGCGACCGCGAACAACACGGTCACCATCGTCCTCGCCGGCCCCATCGCCAAAGACATCTCGAACGAATACGGCATCGAGCCGAAGAAGACCGCGTCCATCCTCGACACCGTCTCCTGCGTCTTCCAGGGCATCATCCCGTACGGCGCGCAGCTGCTCGTCGCGGCCGGTCTGGCCGGCATCTCGAGTGTCTCCATGATGCCGTACCTCTACTACCCGTACCTCCTCGGCATCGCTGTCATCGGCTCCATCCTGCTCGACGGCAGGGGCAAAAAGAAGATCACGGTCCCGGCCGAGACCGCCGCGGAAGCCGCGGCCGAAGCCGTCGAAGAGACGGCCGAATAAACCCTCAAAAAACAAACGTCCATCTCCCGTTCGGGCGATGGACGTTTTTCTGTTCTTATTCGCTGTCTCTGGATTCGAGCTTCTCCGTCGTCACTTCCTCGATGACCGCCAGGATGGCGTCGAGGTCCGGAAAGCGGGACGGGCGGTCCGGGTTGCCGTTGTCGACGAAGATGTAACCGTCTTCTTTCAGCTGCGCGACATTGCGCTGCACCGCCGGGTTCTCCCAGAGCATCGGGTTCATGTTGACACCGATGACCTTCGGTCCCGGGAAGGACAGCGTGTTGGTGGAAATGAAGTCGTCGCAGATGCCGTTCGCGAGTTTGCCGATCATGTTGGCGGTGCAGGGCGCGATGACCAGTACATCGCCGCTCTTCCCCCAGGCCTTTTTTTCCGGGTCCCAGACGTAGTCACCACCGAACTGTTCGACGGAGACCGGGTTCCCCGACATCCGCTCCAGCATGGCGACCGGCACCATGTTCGTGCCGTTCTCCGTGACCGCGGTCTTGACGTCGGCGCCTTTTCGTTTCAGCATGCCGATGAGGTCCAGTGCTTTGTATGAGGGCGTGCAGGCACAGACGCCCAGTAATACGGTTTTGTCCTGTAACATAGGTGATTATCCCCTTTGTCGATTGAAGCTTCCTTTAGTATAGCATAAATTGGCATTATAGTGTCGGGACTTGACGCGTTTTGCTTCGCAAACCGCCCCGAGCTGCTGCCCGCAGCTCCCACAGCTAAAAACAGTCCACCGGACTGTTTTCTTTACGCTGTGGCCCAAGGGTTCAAGTCCCGACTCAAAAAGACGAAAAGAAAAGAGAGCCCGAAGGCTCTCTTTTCTTTTCGTGGTCGGAGTGTCGGGACTTGAACCCGAGGCCTCTTGCTCCCGAAGCAAGCGCGATACCAAACTTCGCCACACCCCGATGTGCAACGGACATTATTATAAGGGAAACCAGGCATAAAATCAAGGACTTTTTCAAAAGAAACGGCCGTCTCTCGACGGCCGTTAAATTCTTCTCAGATCCGCCTGTCGCGGGCCTGTTTGTCATAGTGCTTCGTCAGGAAAGGACGGACCACATCGTAGATGAGTTTGTTCTCGGCGTTCGACATGTAGATGCCGAACGTGAGCACGAACGCCACCACGCCGATCGTGATGACACGCCTCACCAGCTTGAACACAAATCCGATCAGTTTCTTCATGGTTCGTTTCCTCCTTACCAGGCTTCCGCGTCGTCGAAGTCGACAAGCGTTGCGTCGAGCGGTTCTTCGCCCTTGACGATCATCATGTAGTCGTTGACGGCCTTCCGGATCTCCTTGCGCGGGATGGTCCGGCAGTCCTCCAGATCGTGGGGCAGGAACAGGAAGTCGAAGCCGAGGTCGGCCGCCTGCTCTTCGAGCAGCGCATGGACACCGTTCATGCCTTTGCAGGCGACGTTGTCGTTGCAGATGACCATGTCACAGTTGAGCCGGTTCGCCCACTCCCAGACGGCGTTGACGTTGTCCCAGCCGCCGACGGCATGGTGCCGCATGACGCCTTTTTCCGAGAACTTCGCAAGGTCGGTCAGCGCTTGTTCCGGATCTTCCGTGTTGATCATGTTGTGGCCCATCGTCGAGTCCATGTTGAGGACGATGTCGATGCCCCAGCAGTTCTGTGCCCACGTCGGGAAGTCGGTATAGTACATCGCCGACGGGCCCCAGAGGAATGCTCTGTGGCGGGTCTTGCCCTTGTAAGGCTGGTACTGGTCCCTGACCGCCTGCCGCATGATGCCGATGACTTTGTCGTCGATCTCGTTGAAGTACTCGTCATGGCCGTTGACCAGGGCCCATTCGACGAGTTTGTACAGAGACTCGTTGATGCCGGACAGCGGTGAGAACGGCGTCGCGAAGATCTCCCACTTCTCCAGTTCGATCTGGTTCTGGTGGTTCATGTTCTTCGCCTTCTCGAAGAGAGCGTTCCAGTCATATTTGACGTTGTAGACTTCCTCGATCTTCTCGATGGCCTGACGCAGTTCTTCTCTGGAGTAGTCGTTGCCGTTCTTCGTGTTGTGCTGCATCGCGAACACGAACGGGTAGTCTTCGATGCCCTTCTGACGGAACCGGCGGCGCTGGAACATGGACGTCGCTTCGGACGCGTTGCAGGGCTGGTTCGTCGAGAGGACGAGTTTTCCGAAGACCGGGAAGGCGTCGTCGATGGCGACACCGGTCTCCGCAGAGCAGCGGGAGCAGACGTCCGGTGCGAGGCCGTAAGACTCTGCCACGTCGATGTAGTACGGGTCGAGATGCTGGTCGACATCGCAGACGACGAACTCCGGCATGGTCTGCATCGGTTCCGCGTTCAGGGTCGGGAAGCCGGCTGTGAACAGCGGAGGGATCGTCTCGTCGAGGCCGATCATTTTGTCGGTCATCTCTCCGCCGCCGAGACGTTTGTCGTTGTGCAGGATGAGACCGATGCGAAGCGTCAGGATACGGACGATGGCATTGCCGTGGATGTTGGCGATGTCCAGTTCTCTCCCGCGGTATCCTTCATAGATGCGGTCGACGAAAGCGAAAGAGCCGAGGAACGAGCCCATCCAGCGGTACTCCCAGATGCCTTTCATCACTTTGACGGGGTCTCTCGCCACCATGGCGCCCATGTAACCGACGTTCTTCAGCCAGGCCACATAGTCCTGGAACGTGTCTTCCACGCCCCTCCATTCCCGGTAGCGGGCGATCCCGGAACCGTCGTCACGGTAACGGGTGCGCTGTCCGCCGAGGCCGTTCTCTGCCAGCCAGACCGGGTCGAACCGCTGCAGTTTTTTGTCGATGAACGAAATGAGTTTTTCTTTCATGACGTCGCCCCCTTTCCGGTCTTTTCGAGTCTCTTGATCTCCAGTCCCTCCACGAATGCCTGGAACCGGGTCCGAAGCTGACCGGCGCCGGTCAGTGTGTAGTCTTTTTCGATCTGGCAGGTCGGGATCCCTCTCTCCTCGGAAAGGATATGGGAGGCGAGGACCTTTTCATAGCTCCAGAACTCACAGAATTTCATGCTCTCGACGACGACGCCGTCCGCCTTGTACTCTTTCACCATGGCTTCGAGCACGTCGGTCCGCTGATCGATCTTCTCTTCGGACATGAAGCGAGCGCAGAGGTTCGTCTCGAGGTAGTGGCGGCAGATCGCCTCGAAGGGCGATTCACCCTCTCTGACTTCGATCTGCTCCCGGCTCGGGACAGAACCAAAGCAGTAGCGGTCTCCAACGACGCGGGCGCCGCAGAACTCGAGCAGCTTGGTGAACTCGGGGTCGTCGATCTCCGAACCGGCCAGGATGACTCTGGCGCGGAATTCCGGTTTGGCATCCGGGGCCCGGTCGCGGATCTCTTCGAGCGTTTCGCGCAGATACGGCAGGATCAGCTTATGAGGACATACCTCACTGACGAGCTGGATGAGGTGGAACTCATAGCCCGTGACGGTCGGGTTGTCCAGTTTCCGGAAGTCCCCGATCTCGGTGATGATGGCACTGACCTCGTTGTGGTCTTTGATGGCCGCCAGCAGGGCGTCATCGGACGTGTCGATCCCCAGTGTAGCAAGATTCGCGAGCACCTTGTCCCGCAGTTCGTTCATGTAATACACGAGTGCCGCCCGGTCGTTCTTCAACGGGGCGTCGATGATCGTAGTCACGAACGGATCGTGTTTGACCGGCGAGATCTGTTCAAAATGCTCCTCCATACGTTCCATGGCAGAGCAGGCTTCCGCACCGAACAGTGCCGACAGATAGTTGTAACTGCCTTCGACCGCACGCTCCAGGATCGCACGGGTATAGGGGCAGTTCCGATTGGTGAGATAGTAGTCACCGATCGGCGTTGTCGAGCAGTTCGGAGCACGCAGCCGCGAGGAAAAACTGCCCGGCAGATTCAGCAGGGTCTCCGGGATGTAGTAGCAGTTGTAACCCAGTGCCACGTCTCCATCCTCCACTGCCTGCTTGACCAGGTCGTTGAACGGTTCCTCCAGCAATGTCTCAAAAAATAACGTATGCTTCAAGTCATGCATATAAACCCTCCCCTTGTGTAACTTATGTCACAATCCTAATCTCATTATAAAAGGGTTTGTTCGGACAAAAAAACAACTCTTTATTAACATACAGCGTTCCTATGTCTCTTTTTTGTTAACAAAAGCCCCCTGCGGGATCCGCAGGGGGCTTGACTGGATGCTCGTTATTTCAGCGTGATCGCCTTTTTTGCAGCGTCGACGATGTGGGCCGCGTCGAGGCCGTAGAGGTGGAGCAGTTCCACCGCGGGGCCGGAACGGCCGAATTCGTCATCGACACCGACACGGAGGACCGGGGTCGGACAGTTCTCGGAGAGGGTCTCGCAGACCGCGCCGCCGAGGCCGCCGATGACATTGTGCTCTTCCGCCGTCACGACACAGCCGCATTCCCGGGCTGCGTTGATGACGCATTCCTCATCGAGAGGCTTGATGGTATGGACGTTGATGACTCGGGCGGAAATGCCGTCGTTCTTCAGCTGTTCTGCCGCCATCAGCGCTTCGTTGACCATGAGGCCGGTGGCAAGGATGGCAACATCGCTGCCCTCGGTCAGGACCTGGGCCTTCCCCCACTCGAACTTGTAGTCGCGGTCGAAGATGACCGGGACGGCAAGACGGCCGAACCGCATATAGACAGGACCGTCATACTTGGCAGCGGCGATGGTGGCAGCCTTGGCTTCCACCGCGTCCGCCGGGTTGATGATGGTCATGCCGGGGATGGTGCGCATGAGAGCGATGTCCTCGTTGCACTGGTGGGACGCACCGTCTTCACCGACAGAGATGCCGCCGTGGGTGGCGCCGATCTTGACGTTCAGGTGCGGATAGCCGACCGAGTTGCGGATCTGCTCGTATGCGCGGCCGGACGCGAACATGGCGAAGGAACTCGCAAAGACGGTGAAGCCGGAGAGGCTCAGGCCGGACGCGATGCCGATCATGTTCTGCTCGGCGATGCCGCAGTCGAAAAAGCGGTCGGGATGTTTCTGTTTGAATTTTGCGGTCTGAGTGGCACCGGCGAGGTCGGCGTCGAGAACGACAACTTTTTCATCGGTCTCACCGAGGTACAGAAGACCTTCCGCATAACCCATACGGGTCGCTTTCGTGATGATATCTGCCATGGTTCTTCCCTCCTTATTCCTGTGCCGCCAGGGTCTCGAGCTCCGTGAGCCGGTCCTGGAGTTCGCTCATCGCCTCTTCGTACTCTTCCTGCTTGGGAGCTTTGCCGTGCCATTCCACCGCATACTCCATGTAGGAAACGCCTTTGCCCTTGACGGTCTTGGCGATGATGACGGAGGGTTTGCCGTTCTTCTTGTCCGCGAACGTGAAGGCCGCATCGATCTCATCGAAGTCGTGGCCGTCACAGTTGATGACGTTCCAGCCGAACGCCTCGAATTTCTTGTCGATGGGATACGGAGAGTTGACCTCTTCCAGAGTGCCATCGATCTGGAGGTTGTTGTTGTCGACTACCGCGACCAGGTTGTCGAGTTTCTTGGCAGCCGCAAACATGGCAGCTTCCCAGACCTGGCCTTCCTGGATCTCACCGTCACCGAGGATGGTGTAGACCTGATAGTCCTTGTTCTTGAGTCTGGCACCGAGCGCCATGCCGACCGCAGCGGAGATGCCCTGGCCCAGAGAACCGGTGCTCATGTCGACGCCGGGAGTCAGGCGAAGGCTCGGATGGCCCTGCAGGAAGGAAGTCGGTTTCCGGAGACGTTCGATCTCTTCCTCCGGGAAGAATCCTCTCAGAGCCAGTGCGCCGTAAAGGGCGGGTGCCGTATGGCCTTTCGACAGGACGAAACGGTCCCGGTCTTCCCAGTCGGGGTTCTGCGGGTCCACATTCATTTTGTGGAAATACAGGTACGCCATGATGTCCGAGACGGACAGAGAGCCGCCCGGATGACCGGACTTCGCGTTGAATGTACCTTTGATGACATCCATGCGAATACGGATCGCCTGCATTTCCAGTTCGCGTTTCAAATTCTTATCCACGATGTTATCCTCCAGGATTTATTCTCTGCGGGTACTTTCGAGCCCACGCAAAAATTTCTGAAATGTCTCCGGCAGTTCCGACGTGAACTCCATGTACTCGCCGGTGCGCGGATGGAT
Source organism: Clostridia bacterium (assembly GCA_017433225.1). Taxonomy (GTDB): domain Bacteria; phylum Bacillota; class Clostridia; order Oscillospirales; family Acutalibacteraceae; genus RUG420. The sequence goes on along the minus strand of JAFRHS010000011.1, from coordinate 49,110 downwards.
GAACCCGATGAGACCTGCATGCAGGCACTGGCCCTGCAGGCTTTTCGGGGTGTTGGACGGGCCATAAAGAGGGTCGCCCGCCACCGGATGGCCCTTGTAGGCCATATGGACACGGATCTGATGGGTCCGCCCGGTCTCCAGGATACACTTGATGTACGTGTAATCCCGGAACCGCTCCAGCACTTCGAAATGCGTGACCGCCTCTCTCGAATGCTGTGTGGTGACCGCCATTTTCTTGCGGTCCTTCGGATTGCGCCCGATGGGGGCGTCGATGGTCCCGGTATCCTCTTTGAAGTTCCCGTGGACCACTGCCCGGTATTCGCGGGTGAAGCTGTGCGCCTGGATCTGCTTTTGCAGTTCCACATGGGCAAAGTCGTTCTTCGCGACGACCAGCAGTCCGCTCGTGTCCTTGTCGATGCGGTGGACGATGCCCGGCCGGATCTCACCGTTGATGCCGGACAGACTGTCTCCGCAGTGGTACAGGAGGGCATTGACCAGGGTCCCGTCCGGGTTGCCCGGCGCCGGGTGGACGACCATGCCTTTCGGCTTGTCGACGACCAGCAGATCATCGTCCTCATAGACCACACACAAAGGAATATCCTGCGCCTCTGCCCGGATGGAAAGAGGTGCAGGAATCGTGATCTCAAGGATGTCGCCGGACTTCACCTTCAGGGATTTTCCGGCAGTTTTTCCGTTGACGGTGATGGTTCCGTCGGCCAGGAGTTTCTGCGCTCCGGAACGGGTCAGGTCTTCGACAGACTCCGACACCAGGACGTCGACGCGCTGCCCCTCCTGTTTGGGGGTGACAACGAGGCGTACGTTCTGTTCCGACATGGTGAAAAGCTCCTAGTCCCTGCTGCTCTTTGTGTCCTTCGCGAATGACAGTAGCGTCGAAAGGATCAGAAGGACAGCACCGATGGTGACACAACAGTCTGCAAAATTGAAGACTGCGAATTTGGTAAATAAAACTTCAATGAAATCGACCACATAGTGGCGATGGACCCGGTCGATGAGGTTTCCGATGCCGCCCGAGATCATCAGGACGAGGGAGATCTGGTTGAGCACTCCCGGGATCTTCTCGAACAGGAGAAGTCCGATGGCGATGAACAGAATGACCGCGGTGAGCGCCGACAGTAACAGGGTCTTCCCGGTCAGCATGCTGAACGCCGCACCGGTGTTCTCGGCATACCGGAACTGCAGGATGTGAGGCAGCGGTGTGACCACCTTTCCCCCTGCGAGGTCCCGAAGGACGAGTACCTTGGTCCACTGGTCGACGAAGACCAGTACCGCCATGGCGATGAAATAGCCGATGAGTTTCGGGATGTTTCGTTTATTTGAAGTACTTGTTTCCTTCATTGATGTCCTCATAGCTGTTGCCGGCCAGATACTTGTCGATGTCTCCGAACCCGTCGTCGTCATCGTCGTCAGCCGGTGCGGGCGCCGGTTCCTCCGGTGCTTCTTCCGGTTCCGTCTCTACGACTTCCGGCTCGGGATCCGGCTCGGGGAAAACGACCGGTTCCTCTGCAGCAGGAGTAGCAGCCTCTGCTTCGAGCCGTTCCTGCGTCTCCTGATAGGCACGCTCGCCGAGGACTTCTTCACCGGTGACGAAAGTCTCTTCCACAGGCGCCTCTTCCGCTTCTTCCGGGACTTCGACGTGTTCGACTTCCGAGGTGAAGTCCGGCGCGAAGGAAAGGAGTTCCATCTGCATCTGATAGGTATCGGACAGCTGCTTGCGGATCTTGGCGGACTCCGCTTTGACCTTCGCGAGGTAAGCCTCTTCCTTGGCGGCTTCTTCCGCGACCGAACCGACTTTTTCCTCGTAAATGGCATTCGCGGTGTCCAGAAGGTCCGTAGCCTTCTTGTTGGCGCGCTCAATGATCTCCGCAGCTTCCGCGCGGGCATCTTTCAGGATCTCATCTGCTTCGACACGAGCCTTGTCGAGGATCTCGCCGGACTGGGCGTCGACAGACTCTCTGGCGGCGCGGATCTTCTCCTCCGTCTCGGACAGCTGGCCCTGGGCCTTCTGCTGCGCCTCCACGATGATGGAGTTCTTCATGCGCTGCGCCTCGACCAAAGCGTTCCGGATGTTCTCCTCGTCGTCTTTGTATTTGGCAAGACGGTCTGCGAGGACCTGAAGCTTCCGGACGATCTCCGCGTTCTCGCGGAACATCTGATCGTAAGAGGAGTAGACTTCATCCATGTACTCGTCGACGTCGGCGGCAAGATAGCCGTTGCGGCCGGACATCTGGAATTCGTGGTTCCGAAGATCCTTGGGTGTAAGCATTTTCATTCACCTTTCGTAAAAGATGGGCACGCCCTTGGATGGTGTGCCCATTTTGTGGAATCGATCTGATTGATTACTGGCCCGAGAAGAACATGCCGTTGCTCTCGAGTTCATCGAGCAGGTCTCCCGTCATGGTGACATTGTAGGGAGTGATGATGAACGTGCTGTTGGCGACTCTCTTGAGCATGCCGGCGTTGGCATAGGCGACACCGGACAGGAAGTCGATGAGTCTGCGGGCGACGTCTCTGTTCGCTGCTTCGAGGTTCAGGACGACGGTCCTCTTCTCGTTGAGATGGTCGGCGATGGCGCTGGCATCGTCGAAGCGCTCCGGCTTGGCCAGAACGACCTGCATCGTCGTCTTCGAAGGCATGTTGACCACATTCCCTCTCTTTGCCTGACCGGCAGGTGCGGCAGCGGGAGCAGCAGGCTGCTGTCTCACGGGAGTGTAATCGTCCTCTTCCTCTTCCTCGAACTCTTCGTCGAGGTCGATATCGTATTCGAAATCGTCGTCTTCCGGCTCAAAACCGGTGATGCGTTTGATGTTATCTAAAAAATTAGCCATTTCAATTCTTCCTCCGGATATCAGTAAACTCTGGCTCCAAACAGGCTGGAACCGACTCTTACCAAGGTAGAACCCTCGAGAATTGCCTGCACGTAATCGGCAGACATGCCCATTGAGAGGGTATTGACATTAATATTATCTATATTTTTATCCTTCATGTCAACATACAGTTGATTCATTTTTGAAAAATAGCCGCGCAGGACGACCTCGTCTTCACAGATGGGCGGGATGGCCATAAAGCCTTCCACCGACAGGCCGGGAAGCGCTGCGATCTCCGGCAGGAGGTCTTCCACCGCTTCATAGGGCATGCCGCTTTTGGACTCTTCTTCCCCGACATTGACTTCGAGAAGGATCTTGGTCACGAGGTCGTTTTTCACAGACTGTTTCGAGATCTCTCTCGCCACTTTGAGGCTGTCCACCGACTGGATCGTTGACACTTCCCCGACGATCTGGCGGACCTTGTTGGTCTGCAGATGACCGATGAGGTGGCAGTCGACGCCGTCGAGGTCGAGCTCCGGTTTCTTGCCGAGGAACTCCTGGACGCGGTTCTCACCGATGAGGTCGATGCCGCAGTGGATGGCGTGGTTGATGAAGCAGGGTTCCACCGTCTTGGTGACCGCCATCAGGCGCACATCTTCCGGGTTCCGCCCGCTCTGGATGGCCGCTTCCGCGATGTTGTCACGGATCTCTTTGATATTCTCTTCAATGTCCCGGCACCGGGCTTCCCGGTACTCAGTTAAGGATCTTTCCGTCATATAAGTCTTTGCCTCCCAGGATGACTGCGTCGTACAGGGACACAAAGTCGCCTGTCTCCCCTTCTTTCGGGGTCTCGCTGGAAATGATGTAATCGTCTTCGGTATAGACCGTTCTCAGCTGTTTGAACTTTACGATGTTCCCCTCCTGAACATAGACGCCTTCCTTGCCGTCGGCTGTCGTCCGGATAGCATCGGTCGGGATCTTGAGTCCGGTGTAAGTGTGGAGGATGATCTGCCCCTCTTCCTTTCGGAGGGAGGCGATGTACGAATTCATGCGGTTACACTTGAACACGACTGCCACATTGTCTTTTTTATCGGCCTTGCTCTTCGAGGCCACGGTCGCTGTCACGGAACGGACCGCGGAATACGGCAGGTCGATCGTCACGGTCTCACCCTTTTTCAGGGTCTTCGCCGTGTCGGCGTCCAGGGTGCAGAGCAGGTACCAGTCAAAATTCGTGGAGACCTTGCCGATGACTTTGTCCGAGACCTCGTCAGGGTCGGATTTCAGGAGTTTTTCGATGTCCTCCGGCGTCAGTTTCGACACCTTGTCATATTTGGTGGCAAGCTCGTAGCCGTCCACGCTGCCGATGAAGAACCCGGAGCGTTCGGAGTCGAGGGTCTCATACCCTTCTGCCGTGTTGGAAAGGGCTTTCTGCCGGCTCGTGAGTTCCGTCACCTTGTTTTCAAGGGGGACGGTCTCCCCGGTGGCGACCTGCCGCGCGAGGATCCGGTCACGCACATCGTAGACCTGCTCCTGCATGTCGGTCAGGTCTCCGTTGTCGACGAGTTCCGCCAGATCGATAACGTCCTGGGAGATGCGTTTCCCGAGCGCGTTCAGGTTGACGGCCGAGGTGCCCTTCTGCTGATTGAGCCGGGTGTAACGGGCGAGGTTCTCCTCGACCCTGTTCCGCTCGGCGTAGCGGGATGCGTCTTCCTCGCTGTTGAAGATGGCGACGACGCTTTCTCCGGCGGCCACCCGGGACCCGGACGGGACCAGCGGGACGAGGATGCCGTCGGAACCGGTCTCCAGAAAGCTCTCGTCGCGGACGACGAACAGTTTGGTGTCCACCGTATCTTTTACGGTCGACTGCCGGACCACTTCCGTCCGGACCGACTCGTGAGCTGCCTGATAGAACTGGTAGACGAAGTAGACGAGGACCAGCACCGAAAGGCCCAGCAGAAGAATCCGCCAGAGCTGCTGTTTCGTTCGTTCGTTCAAAGGATCCCCTCCTCTTCGATGATGGCAAGGGCCTCGGCCGTCAGGGTCCTGAGGTCTGGTGTCTGGTCGATGTACAGCCAGTGCACGTCCGGGTTCCGGCGGAACCAGGTGAGCTGGCGCTTCGCGTAATGTCGGGTGTCGGTCTTCAGCTGCTCCGCACAGTGTTCGAGGGTGTCTTCCCCCTGCAGGTACGGCAGCATTTCCTTGATGCCGATGGCCTGCGCGGCCGTAGCGCCGGGGCGCTCCCGCAGCCACTGTCTCGCCTCGTCCAGGAGCCCGTTTTCGATCATACGGTCGACGCGCTGATTGATGCGGTCATAGAGATAGTCGCGGTCTTCGGCCGTGAGACCGATGTAGACGACGTCGTAGCGGCCGGGTTCCCGGCGGGACCGGGCGATCTGGTCGGTCATAGTGTACCCTGTCAGTTCATAAACTTCAAGGGCACGGAGGACGCGGCCTGTATTGTTCGGGTGAACGGCTTCGGCGTATGCGGGGTCGATGCTCTGCAGACGGGCGTACATCGCCTCCGGGCCGGACGCTTCCAGTTCGGCTCTCAGACGGGCGCGCACCTCGGTGTTGTCCCCGGTGTCGAGGAACTGCAGGTTCTCGATGAACGAGTCGAGGTACAGGCCGGTGCCGCCGACGAGGATGACGTTTTTGCCCCTCCCGCGGATGTCCGCGATGATGCGGGCGGCGTCTTCCTGGAACCGGGCGACACTGTAGGTCTCGGACGGGTCCACGACATCGATGAGGTGGTGCGGGATGCCCTGCATCTCGTCCGCCGTCGGTTTCGCGGTGGCCACGTCCATGCCCTTGTAGAGCTGCATGGAGTCGAAGGAGAGGACCTCTCCGTCCAGCGCTTTGGCCAGTTCCACGGCAAGTGCCGTCTTGCCGGACGCGGTGGGACCGACGACCGCCACCAGCGGGATGCGCTCAGTGTTTGACACGTTTGCTCCCCTTCTTCTGTACTTTCTTTTTGTTGCCGTGCTCGTCCACGATGACCGTGCTCTCCAGCTGGAGAGACAGGTTCCGTTTGATCGAGTTGATATATTCGGACCGCAGCTTCTGCTGTTCCGCGCGTTCCTCGTCCGTGAGACCTTCTTCGGTCTTCTGCTTGCGGGCGAGTTCGTTGATGCGGTCGATCTTATCCTGTGTCATGGTTTCATTCCTTTATCTCTGACATAAGCCAGTAATGCTTCCCGGTCGTTCGGCAGTTCCCCTGCCATGACCGCTTCAAGGATGCTTTCGAGGAAGGCTCCCAGTTGCGGTCCGGGCCTCATTCCGAGGGTGATGAGGTCTCCGCCGCTGATGGCGAGGTCCGCAACGCGGAATGCAGGCTCCTTTTTTAATAGAACGTCCAGCATATGTTCTATTGTACTCAGTTTGTCAAGGTCTGCCCCCGTTTTCTCCGGATTCTGCGCCAGACAGTCCGCGCGTTTTACCAGGAGAAGGTGCCGGAGGGTCGCCGGGCCGAATTTGTGCAGCCGGCGGAGCAGAACGGGTTCCGAAGGTTCCACAGGATAGTCGTGATACTCGACGAGAGTGCACACTTCCTGCTGCATGGCCGAAGAAAGTCTCAGGCGATGGACGATCGCCTCCGCCAGTTGCGCGCTGCGTTTCGGGTGACCGTAAAAGTGACCGATGCCCCGATCATCTGTGAAATACGTCTCCGGTTTCCCGATGTCGTGGAGGAGCATCGTGAGCCGCAATGCAGGCTCCGGGGCGATGGACTCCACCGAGTGCGCGATGTGCGTGTAAACGTCGTAGATGTGCCAGGGATTGTTCTGCGGGAAGTCGAAGCAGGGTTCCAGTTCCGGGAACAGGACCGCAAAGACGTCGCGGTAATCCTGCAGGACGCGATACACGTCCTTCCCGCAGAGGAGCTGGAGCACTTCCGCCGAGATACGTTCCCATGCCACATGGAGGATGCGCTCCTTCAGGGCGTGGATCGCCGAAGCGGTCCGTTCTTCGATGGCAAAGCCCAGCACGCTGGAAAACCGCAGGGCGCGCAGGATGCGGAGCGCATCTTCCGTGAAGCGGGTCTCCGGGTCGCCGACACAGCGGATGAGGTGCGCCTCGATGTCCGAGGCGCCGCCGTAGAGGTCTTCATACCCTCTCGCCGGGCTGTACGCGATGGCGTTCATCGTGAAGTCCCGCCGGGCGAGATCCTCGCCGATGCTGCGGGTGAAGGTGACTTCGTCCGGATGGCGGGAATCTTTGTAGGTCCCGTCGACCCGGTACGTGGTGATCTCGAGGAGCATGCCGTCGAGCAGGACCGCCACCGTGCCGTGCTGCAGGCCGGTCTCGATGGTCCGGAAGTCGGAGAACACGGAGAGCGTCTCTGCCGGCAGAGCGGACGTCGTGATGTCCCAGTCCTTGGGGGCGCCCCCGAGCAGTGCGTCGCGCGTGCAACCGCCGACGACCCAGGCTTCAAAGCCGGCGTGTTCCAGGAGTCCGAGCGCAGTCTCTACAGGACCCGGCAACACGATATTCGGTTGTGTCATCGGGCCACCTCCTGTCAGTCGACGAGGGCTTTGTATTCGTCATAGGAGACCATCATGTTGATGATCCTGAGCAGCTGTTTTCCGGTCATGCGTTCCGGAAGGCCCAGCGCGTCCTGGAGCGCGAGCCGTTTCGCTTTGCTGTTCGGGCCGCCGGAGAGTCCGTCGCGGTAGAAGTCGAGACGGGTGATCGGCCGCCGGTCGGAGGGCTCGGGCGGTACATCGCCTGCCTCGGTCACACCGGCTTTTTTGAGAGCGTCGATGAGGATGCTGTCCGGGATGCCTTCGACCCCGAGTTTCCCCTCTTTCGACGGCTTGTCTTTGCGTTTCTCTTTTCCGTAAAGGTCCGGGACATAGACGTCGGTGATCTGCTCCGCCGGCACGAGTCCCCGGATGTGGTTTCGGATGAGCATGCCCGCGGAGTCTCCGTCCGTGAGGACCAGAAGGCCTCTCTTTTCAGCAAGAGTGCGGAGCAGCTCCTGTTTTTCATGATCTTTGAACACCCCGAACCCTTCCGTGCGAAGGATGGCAGCGTCCACGATGTTCGCGAGGCGGATGGCGTCATATTTGCCCTCCACCACGATGACTTTGTCGGTCTTCAGCATGGGCTCACGCCTTCTGCCGGCGGGCGAGCGCCAGCTCGATCATCAGCTTTTCGAAGACCGTGCGGTGGTCTTCCGACGTGCTCTTGAGCTTGGTGTCGGCCTCGGCCAGGAGTTCGAGGGACTTGCGGAGGGCCGGCATGGAGAACCGTCCGGCACGGCGGAACGCGTTGCGCAGTTTGAAGTCGCTCTTGTAAGCCTGCGGGAACAGTTTCTTGAGATCGCGCTGCTGGCCGCCCTCGTGGGCGACGACTTTGGCGCGGTACATGTCGGAGTAGGTGGAGACCAGCGCGCCGAGGATCATCATGGGCTCCGTCTTCATGTCGAAGAGGATGCCGAGTGACCGGAACACGCGGTCGAACTGGTTGTCGAGGAGGGCGTCGATCATCTGGAATGCCGTCGCTTCGAGCGAGCGGATGCAGACGGAGTCGATATCGGCCTGTGTGATCTCCCGCTCCGCGAAGTTGCAGAGCTTTTCGATCTCGGTGACGAGGTTGCTCATATCTTCCCCGACGTTGTCGATCAGGTACTCCGCCGTATAAGCCGAGATGACCCGGTCGGACTTCCCGCACTCGGTGACAACGAACTTTACGAGATCCTGCCGTGACCGCGCGTCGAGGTCCACCACGGCGCCGGCCTCGTCGATGAGCGCCAGCAGTTCCTTCATCTTTTTCGTCTTCTGAGGGAACCCGACGGTGTCCTGCCAGAAAATGAGCGTGCAGGTGTCCGGGGCATCCGAGAGCAGGTCGACGAGGGCTTCACGGTCGGGGTCGGAGAGTTTTTCGAAGTCGAGGTCGTGGACAAGCACACAGGTGCGTTCGCACATGGCGGGCAGAGCCTCGACACATTCCACGAGTTCGTTCATCGTGACCGTCTCGCCGTCGAGTTTATGGTAGTTGAACACCTCGAGACCGGCAGGTACGACGCTGCCGGCGAGGAGATTCGCGTAATTCAGTTTGAGGTAGGGCTCGCTTCCCTTGAGCAGGTACACGGGCAGGTACTCCTGGGATTTGATGTTTTTCCACAGGGTCTTTTCGTTCAGTTTCAAGGACATTCTCCTTTGTTCTGGCGATTCACCGGCGGTAGAGCCGGAACCGTCCCTTTGAGACGCGGGCGTCAACTTCGCCCGATTCACCGGATACAATTATATACGAAGATGTCGGCAACTTCAAACCTTCCGAGCGTTTTCCCCGAAGATAACAGACGCTGGCGGAACGGGCCTCCGGCGGCAGTTCCTCGACCCGCACCGTTGGCCGGAACAGGAGGAGGTGTCTCACCCCCTGGACCTCGAGCAGTGCCGCCGGATGGTCCTTCCCCTGCCGGTACAGGCGGAGCATCACATCCGGCCACAGATGGATGACGGCTTCCGTCTGTCCCGCGAACTGTTCCGGCATCAGACAGACCTCCGGTCCGAAGGCCTCCTGCACCGCTTTGACAGCGCCGGACTCGGTCTTTCGTTCCCGCGGCACGACCAGTGCGGACACCTTCGTCACGCCCTCCCGCTGGAAGAGATCCTTCAGCGCCTGTTCGGTCCCGTACTCGTCGCTGCCGCAGCCGATGACGGCGGCCGCGTGCCGGTGGATGACCACCGCGCAGGACCCTTCCACATCCGGGAACACGACATGGGTCACGTTCCGGTTCAGCGCCGTCTCCGTGAACACCGAGCCGAGCAGCACGATGACGGACAGAAGCGCCGTCATGCGGATGAGCCCTCTCTCCTGCAGGGAACCGTAGAGGACAAACCCGGCGACCGCCACGAGCAGGGCACCCGTCAGTCCGAGGCCGAACCCCCGTCCGGACAGAGAGACATAGGCAAAGGGCAGGCCGGCCAGAGCGGAACATACAGAGACCATGAAACGGGCGAGCATGCCGGCGCCGAGGAAACACCACGGACACAGGAGCGAGAGGCCCGGGACCGCGCCGAGCAATGCGCCGATGCCGGTCAGCAGGATGGCGCCGGAGGATGCTGAGGACACCAGAAGGTTGCTGAGAAGCGTGACGAGAGAGACGTTCCCGAACGTCAGGACCATGACCGGCAGTGTGAAGACAAAGCTGCAGAAAGACACCAGGAGGACGCAGAGGGGTGCCTCCACTCTTTTGCGCAGTTTGTAGCGGAAGATCCGCGCCATGAGATACTCCCGCAGTGCGCCGGAGAGCGGCGGATACCAGGAGAGGATGCCGAGCGTGGCGGCATAGGACAGGAGCACACCGGTGTCCCCGGCGTAAAACGGGTTCGGCAGCACGATCACCAGCACCGCCACCCCGAGGGCGTTCAGCGGCTCGGACGAGCGGACGAACAGACGGCTCAGGAAGAAGACCGCCAGCATGATGCCGGCCCGGACCGCGCTGCGGGGGAACCCGGTGAGTGCGACAAAGAGAAAGAGGAACAGGATGGCGCCGCCGGACGCAGTCCTCCGTCCCGCGCCGAAATGGAGCAGGATCTTGTAGACCAGCATGGTCCAGAGGGAGACATGGAACCCGGAGACCGCGAACAGGTGCAGGACACCCGCCTTCTGAAAGACCGCGTTCGTGTCTGCCGAAATGTCCGTCTTGTCCCCGACGAGCATGCCTTCGAGGACCCCGGACTCCGTTGGCGGGAGCCACTCCTCGATGCGTTCCGTCATGGTCTCCCGCAGCGTCGTGAGCCGGATGCGCAGCGTCCACCAGGCGAGTTTGACCGGCGGCACGGAGACGTCTCCCCGGCGCTCGGTCTCATCGAGCGGGTCTGCATCGATCCGCCCTGCGCTGGTCGCCCCGAGATAGATGCCTCGGGACTTGTAATACCGGGCGACTGCCGGGTTCTGTTCCCCAAGGACTTTCGTCTGCAGGGTGCCGCGGAACACATCGCCGACTCTGGGCTCATAGGTGTCGGACGACAGGCGCAGTTTGCGGACCGGCTCTCCCCCGTCGACGACGAGGACACAGCGGTGGGCGCCGGACGAACTGTCATTCAGCACTTCGGTCACGAGGAACGTGTCGTCGATCGCCTCTCCGGCATGGGCCACGGCGGGACGGTAGACGAGCATCGTCTGCAGGAGGAACGCCGTGCACGCGACCAGCACGATGGCGGTGGCGGCCAGAAAGAATCTGAGTTTCCGTTTCCCCTGCACCGGCCGGCGCAGCCGGTCGAGGAGAAAAATGCCGACCGGCACTGCCGCCACCATCAGACCGACCGCCATGCCCGTCCCGGTCAGAGACAGGATCATGAGCGTCCATAGGTAACAGCTGCCAAAGTAAAACATGGGTTTTTCCATTTGATCACCTCGGCTTCCAGTCTACCGGAAACCGGGTCTCGAAAACGGGTCTTCCCGCAGGAGCGGTCGATTTCGGCTCCCGAACGGTCGTTATGGTCCCGTTTTTGGGCGATGAACGGTCAAATGACCTGTCCGCAGCCGCAAAAAAGCACCCGGAAGGGTCTTCCGAGTGCTTTTGGAACATATGCTGTTGAGACCGGCTCAGCCCGGAGGCCAGGTCATGTCCCGTCCGCCGATGATGTGGAAATGCAGGTGCGGAACGGTCTGCTGACCCTGTTCGCCGATGTTGGAGACGACGCGGTAACCCTGGTCGAGGCCCTCGTCTTTTGCCACTTTGGCAATGACGGAGAAGATGTGGCCGACGACCGCTTCGTTCGACTCGTTGATCTCGTCGACTGAGGCGATGTGGTCTTTCGGGATGACCAGGATATGGGTCGGCGCCTGGGGATTCAGGTCCCGGAACGCGAGGCAAAGGTCATCTTCATACACTTTGGTGCTGGGGATCTCTCCCGTGGCGATCTTACAGAAAATGCAGTCTGCCATGGTGGCACTCCTTTCTTATTTCAGCATACCTTTGACGATGTCCGCGGCTGCGGCCAGAGCGTCATCGACTTTGGTGGCATCTTTACCGCCGGCCATCGCGCTGTCCGGCTTGCCGCCGCCGGAGCCGCCGGCGACTTTCGCGACTTCGCGGACGATGTTGCCCGCATGGGCACCGGCCTTGACGGCGTCGGGACCGCAGGCGCAGGCGAAGTTGCATTTTTCACCATTAATGGTGGCGAAGACGACGACGAGGTCGGCTCCGCTCTCCTTGGCGGAGTCCGCCATGTTGCGGAGCTCGCCGCCCTGGACGCCTTCGACTTTGGAGCAGATGAGTTTGACCGGGCCGAGGTCGGCGGCGTCACCCATCATGTCTTTCGCCGCGTTGGCGGCCAGTTCTTTGTTCAGTTCCTCGACCTGTCGCTGGGAGGCCTTGAGGTCTGCCATGATCTGGCCGGCTTTGCGGTCGATGTCGTTCTGGTTGGACTTCATGGCCGCGGCCGCTTTGGCGATGAGCGCGTCCTTCTCTTCGATGTACGAGAGAAGGTTCGTGCCGGTGACGGCCTCGATGCGGCGGACACCAGCGGCAACAGAGGACTCGGAGACGATCTTGAAGAGACCGAGCGAAGCGGTGGTCGGGACATGGGTGCCGCCGCAGAACTCCTTGGAGAAGTCCTCGACGCAAACGACACGGACGGTCTCGCCGTATTTCTCGCCGAACAGCATCATGGCGCCGAGGTTTTTGGCCTCTTCGATGCTCATGACTTTCGTCTCGACGGGGATATTCGAAAGGATGACCTCATTGACCCGGGCCTCGACCGCTTTGAGTTCGTCGGCGGTCATGGCAGACGGATGGTTGAAGTCGAAACGGCAGACGGACTCGCTGACCAGCTGACCGGCCTGCTCGACATGGCTGCCGAGGACTTCCCGGAGAGCGGCCTGCAGCAGATGGGCTGCCGTGTGGTTCCGCATGATGGAGCGGCGGCGGTCGGCGGCGATCCTGACTTCGACCTCCTCACCGGCTTTGGCGATGCCTTCCACAACGGTACCGCTGTGCAGGTAAACGCCGTTTTCGGACTTGACGGTATCGTCGACCTGGAAGGTGAACCCGCCGCACTCGATGGTGCCGGCGTCGCCGATCTGACCGCCGCTGCGGGCGTAGAACGTCGTCTTGTCGACGACGAGGACGGCGTCTTCACCGGTCTCGACGGACTCGGCAAGGTCCCCGTCTTTGACGACGGCAAGGACCTTCGCGGTCGTGTTGAAGTCGCTGTATCCGAGGAACTCAGTGGCGGGGATGTCCTTGGTGGCGTCCCCTTTGCCCTTCCAGGCTTCGGCCACGTCTTTGGCGGCGGCGTCTGCCTTGGCGCGGGCACGGGCCTCTGCGACATACTCGTGGAACTTGTCCTCGTCGACGGTCATGCCGCGCTCTTCGAGGATCTCACGGGTGAGCTCGATCGGGAATCCGAAGGTGTCGGAGAGCTTGAAGGCGTCTTCGGCCGGGAGCTCTTTGCCTTTGGCGTTCGCGATCATCTTTTCGAGCTGTTCGGAACCGGTGTCGAGGGTCTTGTTGAAGGTGGCCTCTTCGCCGGAGATGATGCTCATGATGTAGTCGTGCTTTTCGACGAGGTTCGGGTACGCGGTCGCGTTCTCGTGGATGACCATCTCGGCGACGTCGGTCAGGAACGCGTGGTCGATGCCGATGGCGCGGCCCTGCCGCATGGCACGGCGCATCAGACGGCGGAGGACATAGCCGGCACCGCTGTTGGAGGGCTTGATGCCGTCGCCGATCATGAAGGTCATGCTGCGGGCGTGGTCGGTGATGACGCGCAGCGAGATGTCGGTCTTCTCGTTCTCGTGGTAGTGGACACCGGAGAGGTCCGAAATGGTCTTCATGATGTTCTGGACCGTGTCGACCTCAAAGAGGTTGTCGACGCCCTGCATGACGCAGGCCAGACGTTCGAGGCCCATACCGGTATCGATGTTCTTGTGCTCGAGCGGCGTGTAATTGTTGTTGCCGTCGTTGTTGAACTGGGAGAAGACGAGGTTCCAGACTTCCATGTAGCGGTCGCAGTCGCAGCCGACCTTGCAGGTGGGTTTGCCGCAGCCGTACTTTTCTCCGCGGTCATAGTAGATCTCGGAACAGGGGCCGCAGGGACCGGAGCCGTGCTCCCAGAAGTTGTCTTCCTTGCCGAGGCGGACCATGTGGTCTTCCGGGACGCCGACGTCCTTCGTCCAGATGTCCCATGCCTCGTCATCGTCTTCGTAGACGGAGCAGTAGAGCTTGTCCGCCGGGATCTCCAGCACTTCCGTGAAAAACTCCCACGCCCAGTGGATGGCGTCATACTTGAAATAATCGCCAAAGGAGAAGTTGCCCAGCATCTCGAAGTAGGTGCCGTGGCGGGCGGTATGGCCGACGTTGTCGATGTCCGGGGTCCGGATGCACTTCTGACAGGTGGTCACACGGTAGCGGGGCGGAGTGACTTCTCTCGTGAAGAACTTCTTCATCGGCGCCATACCGGAGTTGATGAGCAGAAGGCTCTTGTCTCCGTCGGGCACGAGAGAGTAGCTCGGCAGCCGCAGATGCTCTTTACTTTCAAAGAACTGAAGGAAGCTCTCCCGCAGTTCGTTCAGACCGGTCCATTCCATAAATGGTTGTCTCCTTATAATTAAAAATACTTATACGGCTAAATATTATACGTTCGTTTGCATTCCGTGTCAACGAAAGCCCGTCCCTTTCGGCGATTTACTTTTCCGTCAAAAACAAGTATACTTTCTTCAGTCTGTAGAAAAGCAAAAAGGACGCACGGACGGCTGGAGTCCCTCGCAGAGGGGGTTCGGCTGGCGGCCGGCCGGGCGGAGCTTTTTGCTGACCATCAAATTCAAGGAGGAGTCAGCTTGCGTACACTCATCATCGGTGCGGGCGCGTCGGGCCTTGCCGCCGCCGTCACCCTCAAGCGGGACTGTCCGGCGATGGACGTCGTGCTCGTCGAGAAGCTGTCCGAGCCGGGCCGCAAGATCCTGGCCACCGGCAACGGCCGCTGCAACCTCACGAACACGGACATCTCCGTCAGCTGGTACCACGGCGATTCCTCCCTCATCTACACCGTTCTGAACACCTTCCAGACCGAGGACTGCCTCGACTTCTTCCACAGTCTGGGCCTTCTGACCCTCGAAGAGGAAGGCCGCGTCTACCCGCTCAGCATGAACGCCGCGACCGTGCGGAACGTCCTGCTCGAAGAGGTGGAGCGGCTCGGCATCACGGTCGCGTTCGACTTCGCTGTGGGGTCCATCGCCCCCGGGTTCACGGTCACGGACAAGTCCGGTGAACGGACACTGCACGGAGACTTCGTGCTCCTGGCGCTCGGCGGAAAAGCCGACGCGGCGCACGGCACGGACGGCGACGGATACCCGCTCCTGAAGCAGCTCGGCATCCGCTACGCGCCCATCTCCCCTTCTCTGACCGCGCTCAAAACAGATGACCGCATCCGGCCGCTCAAAGGGCTCCGGTTCCGCGGCAGCGCGGCACTCCTCGACGGGAACGACGACCTCATTGGCAAAGAGGAAGGCGAACTCCAGTTCACAAACAACGGGCTCTCCGGCATCCCGGCGTTCCAGCTGTCCGGCGACGCGGCGGTCCTCACCAAAACGAAGACTCTGACCGCGCAGCTCGACTTCTGTCCGAACCTGCCGGACGTCGCGGTCCTCGACTATCTGGAAGACCGCAGGATGCACGGTTCCCCGGACGAGCCGGTCCTCCACCTCCTGACCGGCATCCTCCAGGAGAAGCTCGCGCGCTTCCTGCTCGAAGAACTCGGCATGGACGCGGACACGCCCGTCCATCGCCTCCGCACCGAAGACCTCGCCTCCCTCGCGGAGCAGGTCAAGGGGTATAAACTGACGGTGACCGGGACAAAGTCGTTCAAAGACGCGCAGGTCACCCGCGGCGGCGTACCGGTCGACGAACTGGTCGACGGGACCCTCGAGAGCCGGGTCGTCCCGAACCTGTGGTTTGCCGGAGAACTCCTCAACGTCGACGGGGCCTGCGGCGGCTACAACCTGCATTTTGCGTGGGGCTCCGGCATCCTCGCAGCAAAGGAGATCGCACAGCGTGCTGAGAATATCTGAGATCAAACTCCCCCTCGACTACACCGAGGAGGACCTGAAATTAAAAGCGGCGAAGTTCATGAAAGTGCAGACGTCGGACATCACCTCGCTCAAGGTGTTCCGCCGGTCCGTGGACTCCCGCAAGAAACAGGACGTCCACTTCGTCTTCACGATCGACGTTGAGGTCAACGCAGACGAACAGCGCATCCTGAAACGGTCGGACAAAAAGAAAGTACAGCCGTCTGTCTTCTACCACTACGTCCCGGTCGAAAACAAACGCTCCTCGGACTTCCGTCCGGTCGTCGTCGGGTTCGGCCCGGCAGGCATGTTCTGTGCCCTGACCCTCGCGGAAGCGGGCCTTCGGCCGATCGTCCTCGAACGGGGCCACGACGCGGACACCCGTACGAAAGACGTGCAGAACTTCTGGCAGAACCGTTCCCTCAACACCTCTTCGAACATCCAGTTCGGTGAGGGCGGTGCCGGCACGTTCTCGGACGGAAAACTGACCACCGGCATCAAGGACCCGCGGCAGAACAAGATCATGACTGATTTCGTCCGCTTCGGGGCACCGGAGGCCATCCTCTATACGAACTACCCCCACATCGGCACGGATAACCTCGTCGAAGTGGTCAAGAATATCCGCAAAGAGATCATCCGGCTCGGCGGAGACGTCCGATTCGGCTGCACCCTGACTGACCTCATCATCGCGAACAAGTATATCCACGGCGTCACGTACCGGGAAGAGTCCGGTGCCACCGTCGACCTGGAAACGGACTGCGTGGTCCTGGCCCTCGGGCACTCTGCGCGCGATACCGTCACCATGCTCTACAACAAGGGCATCCAGATGATGCAGAAGCCGTTCTCGGTCGGTGCCCGCATCGAACACCCGAGAGAGTTCATCGACCGGGCGCAGTACGGTGAGGCCGCCGGCCACCCGAACCTCGGTGCCGCGAACTACAAAATGGCCTGCCACCCGCCGCACGGCCGCGGCATGTACACCTTCTGCATGTGCCCCGGCGGTACGGTCGTCAATGCGGCGTCCGAAGAGGGAGGCATCGTCGTCAACGGCATGAGCGAATATGCCCGGGACGCCGAGAATTCCAACTCCGCTCTGCTCGTCGGCATCGAACCGGAGCACTTTCCGAATGAACACCCGCTGTCCGGTTTCGACCTGCAGCGGCAGATGGAACAGAAAGCGTTCGAACTCGGCGGGAAGGACTACTCCGCGCCGGCCCAGCTGGTGGGCGACTTCCTGGCAGACCGCAAGTCCACGAAAATGGGCGCTGTCCGCCCGAGCTGTCCGACCGGAGTCTCCCCCTCGGACATCCGCGAAGTCCTGCCAAAGAGTGTGACCGACATCATGGCGGAAGCGCTCCTCATGATGGACAAAAAGCTGAACGGCTTTGCCATGCCCGAAGCGGTCCTCACGTTCCCCGAGACCCGCAGTTCCTCCCCCGTCCGGTTCCTCCGCGACGACTACTTCGAATGCAGCATGGGAGGCGACCCCCTCGGCGGCACCTACCCCTGCGGCGAAGGCGCCGGGTATGCCGGCGGCATCGTCTCCGCCGGAGTCGACGGCATCCGCGTGGCGGAAGCCATCCTCACCGACGAACACGCATATTAAGAAAAAACTCCCGCACCGGACGGTGCGGGAGTTTCTGTTTGTTTGCGTTACGCGTTGGCATAGTCGCCGCGGATGACCTTCAGAAGATGTTTGATCTCATCGCGGGTGTAGACCTTCTTGTTCGGGTACACGAAGATCTCGACCATGATGGAGTCGGCGATCTCGTCGAGGTCCTCGTCGCGGATCTCGGGGATGTACGGGTCGATGCCGTACTTCGCGTCGAAGTCGCGGACCCACTGAATGAACTGTTTTGCCTGCTCGCTCTGGGAAGCATTCGAGTCGGCGATGCCGGTGGCAACAGCCAGCCTGGCCAGTCTCGGGGCAACGACTTCGCCGTAGTCCTCGAGGATGATCGGCATGACCGCGCCGATGCAGCGGCCGTGGACGAGGCCGTACTTGGCGCCGATCTTGTGGCAGAACGGATGGATGTAACCGGTGGTCTCCATGTTGAGGCACTGGCCGCCGGCGTAAGCAGCCGTACAGAGGTTCTGACGGGCGGCAAGATCTTTACCGTCCTTCATGACCGCTTCGATGTTGTCCTTGACGAGGCGGACGCCTTTGACAGCCCACTCATCACCGCGCGGGTTGCGGCCGTAAGAGATGTAGCCCTCGACGCAGTGAGAGACGGCATCGATCGCGGTGACCGCGGTGACACGGGGCGGAAGACCCGTGGCAAGGGTGGCATCCAGGAAGACCGTGCGGGGTCTCATGGCGATGTCAGTGACGGTATACTTCTTGTCGATCGCATGGTCGGAGATGACCGCGGCGACCGTGGACTCGGCGCCGGTACCGGCCGTGGTCGGGACCGCGACGATGTACGGGACTTTCGAGTTGGCCAGAGAGAAACTGATCGGGAAATAACCCATCAGACGGCCCATCTCTTTGATGGTCTGGTCCGGTTTGGCAACGCGGAGCGAGACACCTTTGCAGGCGTCCATCGAAGAGCCGCCGCCGAAGCCGACAAGGCAGTCACAGCCTTCGTTCCGGTACATCGCGAACGCTGCTTCGATGTTCTCGATCGAGGGGTTCGGTTCGACCCCGTCGAAGATCGCGCACGGGAAACCGGCCTCTTCCATGCCCTTCAGCATGGTGTCGAGGATGCCGAGCTCATGCAGGGTCTTATCGGTGATGATGAGGGCTTTGGTGCCGCCGTTCCGCTTCAGGATCTCAGCAACACGGGCGGAGGAGCCGGGGCCCTCCACGACGTCCTGGGTCGGGATCAGGAACGGGAACGCGATGTCCATCAGGCCGCCGGCCAGCATGCCGACACCCTTTTTGACCTTCCGGCCGACTTCGCCGGAATCGGCGAGTTTCAGAATTGCGTCTTCAAGTCTCATAGTTTTGTGATTCCTTTCATTTTCCTATTTGAGCCGGCGTGGTGAGTTCCGGCTTATGCTCTATGCTTATTATATCTTACCCTTTACGGACCGCCAAGCGGTTTTTGTGAAATCAATAACAGCTTCTGACAATTTCAGAAGTATGCCGAACATAGCCATTTACATATGTAAAACTTTTGGCATTGTTTCCTATACGCGTACTGGCATTTGGCTTTTCTTCTTTCGGTTCTTTGTTCTGCGGCATTTTTAAAGTTAGAAAACGTCATTTTTGTCAGTACAAATTTGTTCGGATGTATTGACTAATCGGCTAACATTTCTTATAATCGGTTCAGTTAGGACAATGTGATAAAACTAAAATTCGCAAGGAGGTTCTACCTATGGCGAAACGCGATAATTCGCCCACTCTTTACATCTATGTCAAAGAGTACATCATGAAGCTCATCATCTCCGGGAAGTACCCCGCACATTCCCAGCTCCCCACCGAGTATGAGCTCATGGAAACGCTGGACGTCGGCCGTGCCACCGTACGTGCAGCTTTGGCGCAGCTCGAAAACGAAGGCACCATCTACAAGAGACAGGGTGTCGGCACGTTCGTCAGCGAACGCAGCAAGCACTACGGCCTGGAGCCCTTCCTCTCCCTCAACTTCACGCTGAAGCATGTCGGCATGAAGAACAACAACGAGGTCATCGAGAACGATGAGTACACCGTTCCCGCCGACAGTGTCCTCGACCGCTGGGAGCCCGGCAAAGTCGTTCACCGTCTGGTCCGTATCCGCAAGTCGGACAACACGGTCCTCGGTCTGGAAGACAACTACTATCTGCCGGAGATCTTCGATCTGCTCGATCAGAACGAACTCGAAGGCTCTCTTGCCCACAACCTTCTGACCAACGTGGAGGACAACCCCATCCGCCGGTTCGACCAGAGCACGATCGTCCGCGATCCCTCGGAAAAAGAACTGGAGATGTTCGGGATCGACCCGACCGAGAAGGTCGTCGAACTGCAGCGCTGGATGTATTTTGAAGGCATCGAGGAAGCTGCGAACTATGTCAGCTTCGTCATCCCGACCCACATCCTCGAATTCCCGTTCCTCGGGTAACTCGCCAAGAAGAAAACCGCCCCGAAGCAAACGCTTCGAGGCGGTCTTTTTTTGTTTAGAAGTAGTTCATCGGGTTTCGAGCCGCGACCGAACGGGAGGTTCCGTCGTTGACACGGACCTCGAAATGGAGATGCGGCCCGGTCGAATAACCGGTGCAGCCCATGTTGCCGATCTGCTGGCCCTGCTGGACGTAAGTGCCGACACTGACCGAGGCATGGGACATGTGGCCGTAGTAGGTCAGAAGACCGTTGCCGTGGTCGATGACCACATAGTTTCCGTAGCCGCCGTTACAGCCGCAGTTGTAGTCCTTTCGGTAGTTATGCGAACAGGCATTGCTGGAGATGGTCACCCGGCCCGCGGCCGCAGCCACGATCGGGTTGTTCCCGCTGCCGCTGGTGATGTCGATGCCGTAGTGGAACGTGCCCCAGCGGGAGCCGTATCCGGAGGACACGTACGTGCCGCCCCCAGCCACCGGCCAGATGAACGTGCCGGAGTAGGCGCCGTTACCGGTGGAGGCCGTGGCCGCCAGATTGGCGTTGACCTGGTTCATGTAGGCCTGCTGCTGTGCTCTCGCTTTGGCGATGTAGTTGTTCAGCTCTTCACTGTTCTTGTCAAGGCCGCTGATGTAGGTCGCCAGAGTGTCGACTTTCGAGTCGAGATCGCCCTTCGCGCTGACCACCTGGGCCTTCGCTTCCTGCTGCATGGACTTGGAGTTTTCGATCTGCTCCTTGTCCGAGACCAGTTTCTTTTCACTCGCTTTGAGAGTGGCTTCCGCCTTCTCATAGACGGCGATCTCGTCCTGGAGCGTCTTGATGATCTCGTTGTCGTGCTTGCTGATCCGGGTCAGCATCTCGAGACGGTTCAGGAAGTCCCGGAAGTTGTCCGCCTCCAGCAGGATCTCGAGGTTCGAGACATTGCCGGTGACGTACATCGCCCGAAGCCGATCGGCATAGAGGCTCTGGGTGGCGGCGATCTGTTCTTTCTGTACCGCCATGTCGGCCTCGGTCTGCGCGATCTTTTCCTGCGTACTGGTCAGGTCCTTGTTGAGGGTGGAGATCTGGCTGTTCAGTACGTCGATCTTCGAGTTGTAGGCGTTGATCTGAGACTGCAGCAGGTCGACGCTTTCCTGGATGGTATCTGCGTTCTGCTGTGCCTCTTTTTTCTTGGCTTCGTTCTCTTTGATCTTTTCCTGACTCGCGGCGATCTTTTCATCGAGGTCGGCGATCTTCTGGCTGACCGCGCTGTCGGCGGCATAAGCCTGGATGCCGGCAGGGGTCGGGATCGCGAGGAGCGCGACGACGGCAAAGGCCAGGAGAAGGCTCAGAAGCCGGTTCCTGTTAGTTGTCATCTGAGATCACACTCCCCTGTTCTTTGAGATAGCGGGTCATAGACACGATGGAACCGACGGCACCGGCCAGGATACCGACGAAGATGAAGGCGATGAGCATCTTGCCGGCATAAGCCGAGAACGGGATGGCCTGGCTGCCGAGCATCGAGAAGACGCTGCCGATGTTCTTGAGGGCGATCGAATACAGGGCCCAGACGAGACCCTCCGAGACGAGGCCGGAGACGATGCCGATGATGACACCTTCGATGATGAAGGGCCAGCGGATGAACCAGTTGGTGGCACCGACGGCCTTCATGATGGAGATCTCGAGGCGGCGGTTATACATCGTGACACGGACCGTGTTCGCGATGATGAACAGAGACACGGCGAGCAGCATGATGATGATGCCGACGCTGATGATGGTGACCGCGCGGGAAAGCTGCCGGACCTGTTCCGCAAGGTCCGAGTTGCCGCGGACACTGGCGACGTGGTCGATGGATTTGAGGCTTTCCTGGACGCTGTCGTAGTGGTCAAGCGTCTTGAGGTAAACTTCGTAGGAGTCCGGAAGCGGGTTCTCTTCGAGGCCTTCCATGAGCTTGGCGTCGTCGCCGAGGCTCTCGAGCTGAGACTGGTACGCTTCCTCTTTGGAGACGAATTCGGCGGACTCGATGTCAGAGATCATTCGAATGTCCTGACCGACCGTGTTGATGTCCTCTTCCGAGATGTTGTCGTCAAGGTACACCATGATGATGTTCTGCTCCTGGACGTCATCGAGTGCCATATCGATGTTCGCGTACAGCATGATCGCGACACCGATGAGGAGCAGACAGGACGTCAGAACGGCAACGGAAGCGACCGACATGAGTCGGTTCGACCACACGTTGCGGATGCCTTCCTTCGTGAGGTATCCGACGTTGAAGGAACGGCGGCGGCTTCTGGTCGTCTTCGTGGACGAAGCTTTCTGCTTTCTCTCTGCTTTAGCCATTGCCCTCACCGCCTTCCGGTTTTGTGAATCCCATCTCCAGATCGAGTTCCCGAAGGGTGGCTTCCGTGAAGGACAGTTCCGGCGCCTTCGGCAGCTCCTCCGCTTCCACGATGTCTTCCATCTCCGGCAGATCGGGGATGACCGGGACATTGGAAGAAGACGGTCTCACCGGGACTTCGGTCTCGATGATCTGGGTGACAGGCGAATTCTCATAAGAGACATTGACGTTGTGAAGGGTGATGGTCTTCATCTCCGTGACATTCGGGACGGGCTGGTAGCCGGTCTTGCTGTCATAGTGGAGGACACCGCCGTTTGCCATGTCGGACACGACTTCACCGTTGTCGATGACGACGATGCGGTGGTCGAACTGTTTGACGAGTTCATGTTCATGGGTGACCATGATGATCGTGGTGCCGTTCTCGTTGATGCGGTCGAGCAGTTCCACGATCTCGTAAGACATCTCCGGGTCCACGTTACCGGTGGGCTCGTCGGCGATGATGGTGTTCGCGTTGTTGACCAGCGCGCGGGCCAGAGCGACACGCTGCTGCTCACCGCCGGAGATCTCGTTCGGCATGTTGTTTGCCTTGTCCTGCAGGCCGACCAGAGTCAGAACGTACGGGACGCGCTTTTTGATCTCTTTTTCGCTGGCACCGATAACACGCATGGCGAACGCCACGTTGTCATAAACGGACATTTTCGGGATGAGGCGGAAGTCCTGGAACACGATGCCCAGGGTCCGGCGGTAATACGGGATCTCCCGCGTGCTCATCTTGGTCAGATCGTAGTTGTTGATCATGATGCTGCCGCTGGTGGGGACCTCTTCCCGCATGATGGTTTTCAGGAAGGTACTTTTACCGGCACCGGACGCGCCGACGATGAAGACGAACTCGCCGCGGTCGATCCGCAGGTTGACGTCTTTCAAAGCCACGGTTCCGTTGTCGTATACCTTGGATACATCTCTGAATTCGATCACGTTGGCATACTCCTTAAATGTTGATATCTTAACTTTAAATTATAAAAACAAAACTTAAAGGCTAGCTTAAAACCAGCCTGAAAAAAGCTACTCAAAAAAGCCCTGCTCTGAGTCAAAAACGAAGGGTTTTCCGTCAGAGCAGGAAGCATTATAACATAATGTTACCCTTTTGTAACCTGTTTTTATCGTATTTACAAAAGGTTTAGAATTTGGTCGGGTTCGAATCGAGATATTTCTTGACCATCAGTGCTACTTTGAACACGATGGCGTCGTCGAACTCTCTGAGGTCCAGACCGGTGATCTTTTTGATCTTCTCGAGGCGATAGACGAGAGTGTTCCGGTGGACGAACAGTTTCCGGGACGTCTCGGAGACGTTCAGGTTGTTTTCGAAGAACCGCTGGATGGTGAACAGGGTCTCCTGGTCGAGGCTGTCGATGGAGCCGCGCTTGAAGATCTCGGACAGGAACATCTCACAGAGCGTGGTCGGCAGCTGATAGATGAGACGGGCGATGCCGAGGTTGTCATAGCTGATGATGTCTTTCTCGGTGTCGAAGACCTTGCCGACTTCGAGGGCCACCTGTGCCTCTTTCAGAGAGCGGGACAGGTCTTTGAGCCCGACGACGGTGGTGCCGATACCGACCTGTGCACTGCTGTAGAACTCGGCGCTGAGGGCGTCGGCGATGGAGTGTGCCAGGTTTTCAAGGTCTTTCGGATCGACATCGGGATTGACCTCTTTGACGAGGGCGATATCGGTCTCGGAGATGTTGATGACGAAGTCCTTGTTGCGGTCCGGGAACAGGTTCTGGATGACGTCGAAGACGGTGGCATCCTCGGAACCGGTGATGCGGATGAGGAGCACGACACGGGTGGCGTCGGAGTTGAACCGGAGTTCTCTCGCCTTGATGTAAATGTCTCCCGGCAGGATGTTGTCGAGGATGACATTCTTCACAAAGTTGCTGCGGTCATACTTCTCGTCGTAGAACTGCTTGATGCTGCCGAAGGAGACCGACAGGATGCGGGCATACTTCTCTGCCAGCTCGTCTTCCCCGTCGACGAAGATGGCGTACTCATGACGCAGTCTCGAGTCGAAGGACAGGTAGGTCGTCCCGTCGAGGATGACGGGGTCGTTGGAATTGAAAATATCGGTAATCAGGGCCTTGTTCTGCTCCCCGATGCGCTCGAGTTCGCTGCAGGAGATGACGGTGCCGGACTCGTCGATGACGCCGACGGTGCGGTCGATGGCGTCTCTCATCTGGTGGATGACACCCTGGAAAAGTCGATTGGACATATCAAATACCTCGAAGTTGTATTTTTAGACTTTTTGTACAATTTCTGATGGCTTACGTTATCTATAATACACAATCGATTTTCAAATTACAACAATTTTGCTCACGTTTTTATAAAAAAATCCCAAAAAAATGAAATGCCGTTTGTGAAAAACCACAACGGCACCAAAAACGTTTGATTTCTATTTTGAACGGGTTTTGAGAATGAAAAGCTCTTCTTTTCGGAGTTCCCGGCATTCACCGGGAGCCAGTGACGGGTCGAGGGGTACATCGCCCACGGCAGTCCGGCGCAGAGCGACGACCCGGTTGCCCGCCGCCGCGAACATCCGCTTCACCTGATGGTATTTCCCCTCCACCAGTTTCAGTTCCGCCTCGTGTTCCGATAGGGCCCGCACTTCTGCCGGGAGGCACACCGTGCCGTCCTTCAGTTCGATCCCGCCTCTCACCTGCTCAAGGCACTCCTCTGTGAGGGGCTCTGCCAGGGTGGCGATGTACGTCTTCTCCACATGATGTTTCGGCGAAAGGATGTCATGGGCGAACACTCCGTCATCGGTGAGGAGCACGAACCCGGTGGTGTCCGCGTCGAGCCGCCCCGCCGGGAACAGTCCGTCCCGGAAAAGCTCCGGCGGCACGAGATCGAGGACCGTCTTCTGTGTCCGGTCTTCGGTCGCACTGATATACCCCTCCGGCTTGTTCAGCATGAGGTAGAGATGTTCCTTGAAGACGAGAGGAGTTCCGGCGACGGTCACGGTCTCGGTCTCCGGGTCTACAGAGGCGCCCGGGTCTCGGATGACGGTATCGCCCACCTGCACGAGCCCGTCTTTGATGACCTGTCTCGCTTCCTTGCGGCTGAGGTCGGTCTGGGACCCCAGAAGTTTGTCGAGGCGCATGTCCTCCCCTCCCTTCAAGAAGAAAACGGAGCATTGTCAGACAATGCTCCGTTACGGTTCGAAATGACCTCAGCGTTTGTTCTTCTGCTGAGCAGCGGTGACCGCATTCTGGTTGCTGCGGACGTTGCGCTGGCCGCCGTTCTCAAGGCTGGACTGGTTGATGTTCGCCTGGAGCTGATGGACTTCGTTGAGGCTCTTGGCGACACGGTACTCGGTCTCGTTGACGAGGTTCGTGATGTAGGAGCCGACGCTGGCCTTGAGGTCGACTGCCCACTTGTTGGCAGCTTCCATCTTGGTCTGGGCGGTGTAGTCCGCATCCTGGATGGTGCGCTCGGCGTTGCGCTGTGCTTCGGCGCCGATGGCGGCAGCCTTCTCGTTGGCTTCGGCGACCATGGCGTCTGCCTGCGCCTTGGCCTCGGCGAGCATGGCGTCGACTTTTGCCTGGGTCTCGGCGACGAGCGTGGTCGTGGACTCTTCGGTGTCAGCCGTCAGCTTGGCAGCGCCGGCCTTCGCCTCGGACAGATATTTCTCCGCTTCGGCGTTCAGGGTCTCAGCGGTGGTCTTGGCTTCTTTGACGATGTTCTCACGGGCAATGAGACCATCGGCCTGTGCGCGGGCCTCTTCGAGGATCTTCTGGGCACCGGCATGAGCGTCTTTGAGTTCCTTTTCGGAGCTCTTGCTGGCCTTTTCGGTCAGTTCCTTCACGCGCATCTCAGCTGCCGTCAGGTACTCGCGGCTTCTGGACTTGGCGTCCTCCACGATGCGGTCAGCTTCCTGATTGGCGCGGTTGATGATCTCACGACGCTCGGTCGCGAGGATCTTGGCCTGCTTGATCTCTTCCGGAATATCCAGGCGCATATCTTCGATGACGGTCTTGATGGCGTCCGCATCTACACTTGTTTTTCCGGAGAAAGCACTGCCTCTCCCACTTTCAAGGAGTTCTTCAATTTCGTCAAGATAATCTTCAATCTGTGCCATGTTGGTTATTCCTTCCTTAATCTTTTTATGATGTCGTCTCTCACCGGTTCCGGCACGAAGTCGGAG
Source organism: Clostridia bacterium (assembly GCA_017433225.1). Lineage (GTDB taxonomy): Bacteria > Bacillota > Clostridia > Oscillospirales > Acutalibacteraceae > RUG420. Next base: position 22,723 of record JAFRHS010000011.1, on the reverse strand, counting down.
ATATCTCCGCCGAGCTGGCCGATCTGCTTGATGAAGCTCGAGCTCAGGAACATGTGGTTCTCCGAACTGGGCAGGAAGACCGTTTCGAGACTATTGTTGATGTGTTTGTTGGCGATGGACTGCTGGAACTCGTTCTCGAAGTCCGAGACGGCCCGCAGGCCTTTGACGATGATGTGGATGTCGTGTTCCGCGGCATAGTCCGCGAGAAGTCCGCTGTAGGTGTCGACCCTGACGTTCGGGAGATGCCCGATGCTGCGTTCGATGAGGTCGACTCGTTCGGCTTCCGTAAAGGTCGTGGAGCCGATCTTCTGATAGTTCGTCATGACGACCACGTAGACTTCGTCGAAGATCTTCGACGCGCGTTCAATGACATCGAGGTGCCCGTTGGTCACAGGGTCGAAACTGCCGGGGCAGATGGCGGTTTTCATGTTTCGTCCTCCTTCTTGCGGTAGAGCGTCAGCTGGATCTTTCCGTAGCGGTACGTCTTTGCCGCATAGAAGTCCCCGACCGACTCGGGGAGTGTTTCGTCCCGGGAGGTCTCACAGAGGATGATGCCGTAGTCCGACATGTGTCCGACCAGTTCCGGCAGAACTGTGCCAATGAGTCCCTGCCCGTAAGGCGGGTCGAGGAACGCGAGGTCGAACGTGTCCCGGGTCTTTAACAGGAATGTTTTGGACTCCTCCTGACGAACCGTGGCAAGAGGTGCCAGTTTCGTGTGTTCGAGATTCTTTCGGACGACGGCGACGGACTTCGGACTGCGGTCCACGAAGGTGGCGTGTTCCGCGCCGCGGCTCAGTGCTTCGATGCCGAGCTGGCCGGACCCCGCGAACAGGTCGAGGACCCGTCTGCCTTCGATGTCGAACTGGATGATATTGAACAATGACTCCTTGACCTTGTCGGTCGTGGGTCGGACGTCCAGCCCCTCCAGAGTGGTCAGCCGCATGCCGCGTGCCGTTCCCGAAATGACTCTCATGGGAAGACTCCTCCTATTAATGCAGTTTATTGTCTCATATCGGCACTTTGTTTGTCAACTATAATAACTTAATTATAATGAAGCACTTTTTTGATGTTGACAGCGTCCGTATTGGAGATGCCGGGGACCGCGGCGAGGTCCGCGATGTCCGCCCGGCGGATGGCGTCGAGCGTCTTGAATTCCTTCCAGAGGATCTCGGCCTTCTTCGGCCCGATGCCGGGGATATCGGTGAGGGCGCTCTTCCGGGCGCCTTTCGAATGTTTCTGATGGTGGAACCCGATGGCGTAGCGGTGGACTTCGTCCTGGATGCCGGTGACGAGCGCGAAGACTTTCCGCGCCCCGGAGATGGAGATCTCTCCCCCGTCATGCGCGATGGCGCGGGTCCGGTGCTTCGAGTCCTTGACCATGCCGAAGATAGGGATGTCGAGGTCGTACTTATGCAGGATCTTCTGCGCCGCATGGACCTGGCCGAGGCCGCCGTCCATCAGGATGAGGTCCGGGAGACGCGCGAACCCTTTGGCGTTTTTCAGCAGTTCTTCGAGGTCTTCCCCGTCTTCCTCCGCCTTTTCCTTCAGTTCTTCGAGGTCTTTGAAGTAGTGGGAGAACCGGCGGTCCAGGACTTCCTCCATGCTGCCGTAGTCGTCGCCGCCGACCGCTTCTTTGATCGTGAACTTGCGGTAGGAGTCCTTGTACGGGACGCCGTTTTTGAAGACGACCATGCCGCCGACGGCATCCGCGCCCGCCGTATGGGAGATGTCATAGGACTCGATGAACTCCGGCGGGCTCGAAAGGCCGAGCAGCTCGCCGAGCTCGATGACCGCGGTGTCCGCTTTGGACCGCTTGTGCGTCTGTGCCAGTTTCTCATAGGCGTTGTTCTTCGACATCTGGGAGAGCTCGAGCTGCCGGCCTTTCTGCGGGACGACGAGCCGGCATTTCCTGCCTGCCGTCTCCGTCAGCCACTGCTCGATGAGCTCGTCGTCCGCGGCGGGGCCGTCCAGGATGATCTTGGACGGGATGTCATCGTGAACGGTGTAGTAACGCTTCAGCATCTCGGCACGGGTGTTCTCGAGCGTCTCGTCCAGTTCGGTGAAGTACGTCTCACTGGAGGAGAGCCGTCCGTCGTTGATGCGAAGGACATTGAAGCAGATGCGGTCGTCTTCTCTCGCGAGTGAGAAAACGTCTTCGGTGTCGTCCCCGGAGAAGATGACTTTCTGTTTTTCGGAGATCCGTTTGATGGCGTTCAGGCGGTCGCGCATCTCGGCAGCCCGCTCGAACTCGAGGTTCTCAGCGTAGTGCTCCATCCGCTGCTCGAGCAGTTCGACATACTCCTTCGTGCCGCCGCGCTTCACTTCCCCTTTGAGGAATTCGATGGCCTCGTCGACGGCCGCGTTGTAGTCGTCGAGCGAGATCTTCCCGCAGCAGGGCGCGCTGCACTGGCCGATGTAGTAACGAAGGCAGGGCCGGACGTTCGGCCCGGTGCCGGGGAACGACCGGTTGCAGTCCGGGAGTTTGAAGATCTTCAGAGCGGCATCCACCGACTCACTGACGACGAACCCCGAGAGGTACGGTCCGATGTACTTCGCGTCCTCTTCCTGCTTCTGTTTGACATATTTGATGCGGCGCCACTCTTCGTTCGTGATCTTCACATACCGGTAGCCCTTGTCATCCTTCAGAAGGATGTTGTACTTCGGCATGTTCTGCTTGATGAGACTGCACTCGAGGATGAGCGCTTCGAACTCGCTGCCGCAGAGGATGTAGTCGAAGTCCCGGACGTTCTCCACCATGCGGCGGACCTTTGTCGAGTGGTTGTTCTGAGAGCCGAAGTACTGACTGACCCGGTTCTTCAGGACTTTCGCCTTGCCGATGTAGATGACTTCGCCCTTCCCGTTCTTCATGATGTAGACGCCGGGGACCAGGGGCAGGCGCATCGCCTTTTCCCGCAGGGCTTTCATCTTCGGGTTTTCCATGTACTTCACCTCCCTTTTTTCCTATTATAACAGAACAAGCACACCGCCGAGGCAGTGTGCTCAGAATCTTTTTTATTGGTATCGATTATTCAGCGAAGCCGGATTCGACAAGTGCGACCAGAGCGTCGACTGCTTCCTCTTCATCGGAGCCGCCGGCCATGATCTTGATGTCGGTACCGCCCATGATGCCAAGAGACAGAACGCCGAGAAGGGACTTGGCGTTGACGCGTCTCTCGTCTTTCTCGACCCAGATGCTGGACTTGAATTCGTTAGCCTTCTGGATGAAGAACGTTGCCGGACGGGCATGTAAACCAACCTGATTCTGAACTTTTACGCTTTTGACATACATAGCAAATTCCCTCACAAATAGAAAAAGAAAAATAGTTGTTTAACAAATTTCTTGAATATTATATGCAAGGAGGTACCCCTCGTCAATGAGAAAAACGCCCAAATCGAAGGCGTTTTCCATTTTTCGTTTGAGCGGACAAACAAAAAAGGCTTTTCCAAATCCAGTTTGTGGAGATTTCACAGTTTTTTCGGGTCACTTTTGTACTATCACGACAGTTTCCGTTTTTCGTCAAACCTGTATATGGTAGTCGCTGTTTCACCCACCACAAAATATAGGCAGCCCTCTTTGGCGATTTACCGATTGCTCCTCACACATCCTTCAACGTGTCGAGGATCTCGCGCTCTTCTTTCGTCAGTTCGCCGGCTGCGTCCGCGGCCTCCAGCATGTCCGGACGGCGCTCGAGCGTGCGCGCCACGGCCTGTTCGAGCCGCCACCGGTCCACCTTTCCATGGTCTCCGGAGAGCAGCACTTCCGGCACTTCCCTGCCCTGCCATTCGGCGGGACGGGTGTACTGGGGGTACTCGAGGAGGTGGCCGTAATGGCTCTCCTCCGTAAAGGCGTCCTCGTTCGCGAGGACACCGGGCAGCATCCTCGAGATGCTGTCTGCCAGGATGAGGGCGGGCAGTTCCCCGCCGGTGAGGACGTAGTCGCCGATGGAGATCTCTTCATCGACGATCTCTTCGATGACCCGCTCGTCGACCCCTTCATAGTGGCCGCACAGGAAGACGAGATCATCCATTTCAGACAGTTCCCGGACCCGCTCCTGGGTCAGGGTCTTCCCCTGAGGCGTCAGATAGATGAGGTGGCACTTCCGCGCCCCGCCCTCCGTGACGGCCTGATAGCAGTCATAGATGGGGTTCGGCTTCATGACCATGCCGGTCCCGCCGCCGTAGGGGTAGTCGTCCACCCGGTTGTGTTTGTTGCCGGCATAGTCCCGGATGTTGACACAGCGGATGTCCACGTGTCCCGCGGCCCGGGCCCTGCCGATGATGCTCTCGGAGAGGAACGCCTCGCACATCTCCGGGAACAGGGTCATGATGTCGATCCTCATCGCACTTCCTCCGCGTCGTCAAAGATACCGGGGATGGGCCGCACCAGGGCGACCTCCTTCTCGATGTCCACGGACACGACGATCCCCGGGATGTCCGGCATCAGGTACTCTTTGTCCCCGTTGCGGATCTCCCAGACATTGTTGGCGCCGCGGTTGAAGACGTCCGTGAGCTTGCCGTAAACGATCGACTCGTCGTCGGCGTTGCGGACCTCACATCCGACCATTTCGGCGATGAAGTGTTTCCCCTCCGGAAGGGTGTCCGCGATGGCGTCCCGCTCCACATAGAGGATGCGGTTCTTGAGCCGGGCAGCGGTGTCTACATCGCCCACGCCGGCCAGCGTCAGGAGCACGAGGTGTTTGTGCGGTCTCCAGGAGACCACGCGGTACGGCTCTCCCCCGTCCTTTTTGAGATAGACGGTCTCGACGACGTCAAAGAGCTCGGGAGTGTCGCACCAGGGTTCGACGCGCAGTTCGCCATGGACGCCATGGGTGTTCTGTACTTTACCGAGTTCCAGATATGGAAGTTTCATCGGACTCCTCCTTCGGAAAAACAAAAGGGTACCTGCGGTGTGGCAGATACCCTGTTCGTTTGCGATCAGTCGATCTCGACGGCGATGCGGGTCTCAGCGCGGTTGGCTGCGGCTCTCATGACCGTGCGGATCGCCTTGGCGATACGCCCCTGCTTGCCAATGACTCTGCCCATGTCGTCGGCGGCCACATGGAGATGGTATACGGTGACACCGTTCTCATTCGGCTCGTCCACAGTGACAGTCACACTGGCCGGATCTTCCACGAGACCCTGAGCGATGCTGGTGAGTAATTCCTGCATGTTGCGCCTCCGATTACTGGATCGCGCCGGACTTCTTCAGGAGAGCCCGAACGGTATCGGTCGGCTGCGCGCCGTTCTTGAGCCACTGCTGAGCTTTTTCGTTATCGATACGGATGACGGACGGGCTCTTGGTGGGATCATAGAAACCGATCTCTTCGATGAAACGGCCGTCGCGCGGATATCTGGAATCTGCGACAACAACACGATAGGACGGCTGTCTCTTGGCGCCCATTCTTCTAAGTCTGATTTTAACTGCCATGGTTTTTTCCTCCAATGTTTTTCAGGTTACATACCGAGCTTGGTGATATCGAGGTCCTTGAGGCCGTCCATATTCCCGTTTGCTGTCAGTCTCTGTAACTGTTTTCTGGCTTTTTTGCTGTTCATCTGTTTGAACATTTTCTGCATCTGCTTGTACTGGGCAAGCAGGCGATTGACGTCTTCGACCTTCTGACCCGAACCGGCCGCGATGCGGCGTTTCCGCGAGGCGTCGAGGATCTCGGGTTTCTCCCGCTCCTGCGGCGTCATCGAGAGGATGAGGGCCTGGATGCGGTCGAACTGGTGCTCGTCGATGTCCACATCCTTCAGCTGGCCGCCGACGCCCGGGAGCATTCCGAGGACGTCCTTCAGCGGGCCGAGTTTGCGGACCTTCTGCAGGTTGTCGAGCAGGTCGTTCATGTCGAACTTGTTCTTGCGGAGTTTTCGCTCCATCTTTTCGGCTTCCTCGTCGGAGTACTGCTGCTCCGCCCGTTCGATGAGCGACAGCATATCGCCCATGCCGAGGATGCGGGAAGCCATTCTGTCCGGGTGGAAGTACTCGAGGTCGTCGAGCTTCTCGCCGGTACCGGAAAATTTGATGGGCTTGCCGGTAATGGCCCGTGCGGAAAGTGCGGCACCTCCGCGGGTGTCACCGTCCAGCTTGGTGAGGACGATGCCGTCGATGCCGACCTGATCGTTGAACGAAGATGCGACGTTGACGGCGTCCTGACCGGTCATGGAGTCGACGACCAGCAGGATCTCGTGCGGGTGGACCGCAGCTTTGATGTTCTGCAGTTCCTGCATGAGCTGTTCGTCTACGTGGAGACGACCGGCGGTGTCGATGAAGACGTAGTCGTAACCCTGGTCTTTCGCCAGGCGGATGCCGTTCTGTGCGATCTCGACGGGGTCGCCCTGTCCGGCTTCGAACACGGGGACACCGGCGTTTTGACCGACCACCTGCAACTGCTTGATGGCGGCGGGACGATAGACGTCGCAGGCGACCAGCAGGGGCCGGTGGCCTTCGCCCTTCAGTTTCTTGGCGATCTTCGCACAGTGCGTGGTTTTACCGGAACCCTGAAGGCCGACCATCATGATGATCGTCGGCGGATGCTGCGCTTCCGCGAGGCGGGTCTGAGTGCCGCCCATGAGTTCCGTGAGTTCTTCGTTGACGATCTTGATGACCATCTGTGCAGGCGTCAGGCTGGACATGACCTGGGCGCCGATGGCCCGTTCCGTGACTTTCGCCGTGAAGTCCTTTGCGACTTTGTAGCTGACGTCCGCTTCCAGTAAGGCAAGCCGGACTTCGCGCATGGCTTCACGTACGTCTTGTTCATTCAGGGAACCTTTGCTCTTCAGACGCTTGAATGCACCTTCAAGTCTGTCTGACAGTCCTTCAAATGCCATGTGCTTCTCCTTTATTCGCTGAGGGCGCCGGCGAGGAAGCGGATCTTGACGCATGCCTCATTGATCTCCCGGGACAGGCCCGTTCTCATGTTGCATTCGTAGATGCTCTCCGCCGCTTCATCGATCTCTTTGAGACCTTTCTGCATTTCAGCGAACCGTTTTGCGAGCCCCAGGCGCTCCTCCATCTGGTAGAGCTGCCCTTCGGCACGCTTGATCGCGTCACGGACACCCTGACGGGTGATCCCTTCGTTTTCGGCGATCTCCGCCAGTGACAGATCGTCTTCGTAGTAGTACTCGAGGAAACTTCTCTGGCGCTCGGTCAGCATGCTGCCGTAAAAGTCCAGGAGAAGATTGATCTGCTCGAAATTCTTCGTCACTGCCTTCGACCCCCGTTTCTTGAATAATCCGGCTCTGCGCCGGTCTCCTGTAAAGTCTTTTCTCTTTACAGCTCCACTATTATATAAGCCCGCTCCCCTGAAGTCAAGGGGCGATTTACACTTTTCTCCCAGATATTTCCCAAATCCCTGTTTAACCTTTCCTGTCGCAGTTTCACAGCCTCTTTCGACCATCCAAACTTCCGATCTTCCGCCCTGCGGGCGCGGGCTCTCGAACCGTTCAACGCACCCGCCTGCGTCAAGCAGTGTGCACGGGCGCACAAAAAGCCTTCTGCAAAGACGCAGAAAGCTTCTGCCAAGTCACACGACTCCTCAGCAACTTTCAGTTTGCAGAGGGGTTGACTCTGACGTTACGTCATGGTTTATGGTATAGTTGGTCATGGAAAAAGACTTCTGTCACAGAGAAAGATGATTGATAGAAATGAGGTGAGCGTTGTGAACGGGTTGACCGTCAAACAGGTCAGTGAGCTCAGCGGAGTCAGTATCCGGACACTGCAGTATTACGACAACATAGGTTTGCTGACTCCAAGCGAGAGAACGGAGGCCGGGTACCGGCTGTATGGAGAGGAGCAGCTTGCCACTCTTCAGGAGATCCTGCTGTTCCGCGAGTTGGAGTTCCCGCTGAAGGAGATCAAAGCCATCCTCGGAAGTCCGGACCATGACAGAGAAAAAGCGCTACGGCAACAGGTCGAACTCCTGACGCTGAAGAAGGAGCGCCTCGAGGGGCTGATTAGGCTGGCAAATGACCTGCGGATCGCTCAGGGCAAAAACGCGACATCAAAGAATAGGGCTCCGGAAAAGAATAGCGCCCGGGAAAGGAAAACTACGATGGATTTCACGGCATTCGACAAAACCAAACTGGAAGAATATGCAAAACGTGCCAGAGAGGAATACTCCGGCACGGATGCTTACAAAGAATATGAAGTTAAAAGCGCCGGGCGGACAGCCGAAACAGAGGCGGTCCTCGGCGAAGGGCTCATGGCGATCTTCGCGCAGTTCGGCAAGTTGCTGACAGACGGCACTTCCGGTGTCTCCGAAGGCGGTACTCCTGCAGACCCTGCTTCCCCGGCCGCACAGACGCTGGTCCGGGAGTTGCAGGACTACATCACGGAGCACTTCTACACCTGTACTCCGGAGATCCTGGCAGGTCTCGGTAAGATGTACACTGCGGACGGTGAGTTCAAAGAGAACATCGACCGCTGCGGCGGAGATGGGACTGCGGTTTTCGTCTCGAAGGCGATCGATCACTTCACGCAGAGGTCCGCGTAATCGAAGCGGATGACGCGGGCGAGGTCCGCCGGCGAGAGCTGGATCTGATAGCCGATCTTCCCGGCAGACACATAGATGGTCGGACAGTCTTTTGCAGTCTCGTCGAGGGTCGTCCGGAAGAACTTTTTCATCCCGATCGGAGAACAGCCGCCGTGGACATACCCGGTGAGCGGCAGGAGTTCCTTCGCCTTGATCATGGCGATCGACTTCTCCCCGACCGCTTTCGCGGCTTTCTTCAGGTCCAGTTCTTCCGCGACCGGGACGATGAAGACGTAATTGCGTCCCGTCTTTCCGACCGTAACCAGAGTTTTGAATACACGCTCCGGCGGTTCGCCGAGCAGAGCGGCCACTTTCACGCCGTTCGTCTCCCCGGTCTCGACATAGCAGTGCGCTGTGTACGGGACCTTTTTCTGTTCCAGTGTCCGCATGACATTGGTTTTTTCTTCTGCCATTATCTCTCCTGCTCCTCTTCCCCGATCTCCCGCATCACGCGGCAGGGGTTGCCGACCGCGACGACGTTTGCGGGGATATCCTTCGTCACGACGCTGCCGGCGCCGATGACGGAGTTTTCACCGATGGTGACGCCGGGAAGGACGATGGCGCCGGCGCCGATCCATACGTTGTTCCCGATGTGGATGTCCTTGTTGAACTGCATCCCCTTTGCGCGCAGTTCCGGGTCCACCGGATGCGCGGCGGTCGTCAGGGTCACGTTGGGCGCGATGAGCACCTTGTCGCCGATGTAGATGTGGCCGTCATCCACCGCAGTCAGGTTGAAGTTGATGAACACGTCGTTCCCGAGATGGAGGTGGGCGCCGCCCCAGTTGGCGCGAAACGGCAGCTCGATATAACAGTTCTCCCCGCACTCGGCGAAGACCTCTTTCATGAAGGCCTGTTTGCCGTCGTAGTCCGTCGGGCGCAACTGGTTGAAGTCCCAGTGCTTTTCCACGAAGGGCAGCTGGACCTTCAGGATATCTTGATCGTTGCAGTCATAGAGAAGACCCTTCTCCATGCGTTCGAATTCGGTCATGGTCTCTCCCCTTATTTCTTCTTCACTTTCAGCGTCTTGAGATACGCTTTCTGTTCCCCGGTGATCCGGTAGCTCTCCACAGATTTCTGGATCGCCTTGTTGTGCGTCCAGGGGTCGAGTGCCCTGGCCTCGATCAGCGGCAGGACTGCGTCGTACTGTTTCGCGAGCGCCGTCGCGAAGTACCAGGCCCGCATCATATTGACGTAGTATTCGTCGACCTCGTCACCGTTTTGGAACTGTACAGCCGCCACCCGCTCCGGGTACTCCGGCCGGAAGTCCTCGTCGAGGAACCACTGCATCAGCATGCCCATGCCGAAGCGCACCGTGTAGGCGTGGTCCGACGCCATCCAGCGGTCGATCTCCGAAAGCAGTTCCTCTTTGTGTTTTCCGAACACCTTCGGGGACAGCTGGTCACAGGTCGCCCAGTTGTCGACATACGGCAGGAACGCGTTCACTTGGGCGATGCACGTTCCGTAGTCCTTCTCCAGGCTGATGAGGAACGCGTGGAGCTGGTCCTCGTCGAAATAGGCATGCGGCAGTTCGCCGAGAAAGGCTTCCGCAAGGTCGGTTTCCTGCTTCCGCAGGTCTTTCGCCAGCTTGCGCAGAGCCGGGGTGCGCACCCCGACGACGCGCTCTTCCGGCACGGACGGGATCACTTTCTTCTGAAAGTCCCGGTACCCAGTGTCCTGCATCGCGAACAGGCGCTTTTGAAGTTCGGTCATAACGTGTCCCTCCCCGGGCTCAGCCACGGTGTTCTTCGAGTGTTTTGGCGATGAGTTCCTTCAGCTTCGGATTGATGTATTTGGTCCCCTGCGCCGTCCCGATGCCGGTGGTTTTGATGGCGGACCAGGGCAGGAGGCTTCGGTCGTATTCTTCAAGTTTGCGGATCTTCATCATGTTGCAGGTCTTGCCCTTGTGGTTCGTGTACGTGCCGCAGAAGGTCTCGGTCACGACACATTTGTAGAGGATGGCGGACGCCGGCGCGCCGACATACATGTAGGCGATGTCGCCGGGCTCGAATTTTCCGCCCTGCTTCCAGTAGATCTCGTCCTGATGAGAGAACGCGTCCTCGATGTCGTAGTACTTCGGGTTGGCCGGCACGAACCACTCGAGGGGCTCGCCGGGCACCCGGCGGGACGAGGACCCGGAGGACTTCGCCTTCCGGATGGACAGGGTCCGGCTCTCTTCGAGGAGTTCCATGATGTAGTCGTCCGAGACCGAGCCGTCCAGCGCCACCGTGATCCAGTGTTTCCGGTTCATGTGGTAGCAGGGATAAAAACCGTCCGCCTGTTCGAGGAGCGGGATCTTCACGGGGTCCAGCTTGACGTTCAGGACCTCGATCTCGTCTTCCGGGTGCGCGTCGTTGTCCTGCGGCGTGCTCCCCTGTTTCGTCTTCTCGGGCGGCAGTTTCTCGCCGCGGTCTTTCGCCAGTTTCTCGGCGCTCAGCCGTTCGAGGCGCGCCCTCGAGACCGCCATGACGATGCCGTACCACTTCTGCGTCGGTGCATCGCGAAAGACCCCGACATCCGGGTACTTCGGGAAGGTGTGCTCCACCCCGTCTCCGTAGGTTTTCCGGACCCGGCGCGCAATGCGGTTCGACTGGTCGAAGAGGAACGGCAGCGGCCGGAAGCACCGGTCGGCGATCGGCGTCAGGATGGCCGCGTAGTCCTCCCGCACCTGGCCCACGAACGCACCGATGGCGGTGGGGCTGCGCAGGGGCATGTACTCTTCCCCGAGGTCCGTGTCGATGACTTTGCCGGTGACGAACACGTCCGGTTCCCCGTCCGTGTGGCCCTCGGGTTCCCGCACGGTCACTTCCGCACGGAACGCGCCGTCCTGGAACTCCGCCGAATAAGTGTAGACGTCCCCGTCCCGGACAAAGCCGAAGGGCTCCAGGTTTTCGTAGACGGGTTCCATTCTGCGGAAAAAGTCGGACTCGATGCTCACGGTGCAAACTCCTTTTCTTACAGTACCTGTATTATAGCATTGCGCAACGTTTTCGTGTACAATACTTTTAGTAACGTACAGGAGGGATCCACCATGAAACAGGTACCGTCGATGGACCAGTGGCTGAAGGAAGCCAAACAGGATGAGACCGCCGCGAAATGCGGCATGTACCTCGTCCACAACGGCGTCGTCCGGGAAGACGCGAAGGCGAAAGTCCGCTTCGGCGAAGAGGACGCGCCCGCCGTTACCGGCATGACATTCTCTTACGACCGGGAAAAAGTGGAGGCTGCCATTCAGGAGACCTACAAAATGCCCGGCATCTTCTATATCCGCACCTGGCTCGCGGAGGGCGAACTCGAAGTCGGCGACGACATCATGTATGTCCTCATCGGCGGCGACATCCGTCCCCACGTCGTCGACGCGCTGCAGTCCCTCGTCGCGACCATCAAGAACACCTGCGTCGTGGAACAGGAACACCACTGATGGAAGCGGCAAAACAGGTCCACAACATCCCTCCCCTTTTCGATGAGGACTCCCGCATCCTGGTGCTCGGGAGTTTTCCGTCCATCGCCTCCCGGGAAGCCGCGTTCTTCTACGGCCACCCGCAGAACCGGTACTGGAAAGTGATGCCCGCCCTCCTCGGCGAGCCGGTCCCGGAGACCGTCGAAGAGAAGGCGGCCATGATGCACCGGCACCACATCGCCATGTGGGACACCATCGGCAGCTGCACCATCACCGGGTCCTCGGACAGTTCGATCACGGACGTCGTGCCGAACGACCTGTCGGTCATCCTGGAAACGGCACACATCGAGGCCATCTTCACGAACGGTGCGAAGTCCACCGACCTCTACAAAAAGTACATTTTCCCGGTCACCGGCATCCCCTCCATCAAGGTGCCCTCCACCTCCCCCGCCAACGCGGCGTGGAGCCTCGAGCGCCTCTGCAGGGACTGGGGCGATGCACTGGCCCCCTTCCTGCCGCTCCTCGACCCGGTCAAATGACAGAAACAAAAAGACCCTCTCCGCTTTTTGCAGAGAGGGTCTTCTAATAAGCTTGTATCAATCTTCGAACATTCCCGGGAACAGGACGTCTTCCACGATCTTCGCGGCATCCGTGATGCACGCCGGACAGGGGTGCAGGACCTCACCGGTCTCGACACCTTTCAGGTCTTTACAGGCGGTCGCGCCTGCGACGGACTGGAAACGGCGGACCATCTCGCGGGACAGCTGATAGGTCGAGCCCTTCGTCGCGGGCATCTCCAGGTCGCCGCCGGAATTCTTCATGCCGGCAAGGACACAGGCTCCGGACAGGGCGCCGCAGGTCCCCTGCATGCCGCCCATGCCGAGGCCGAGGCCTTCGGTCATTTTGAACATGGTCACTTCATCGCAGCCCACCAGATCGGCATATGTGCAGGCGACAGACTGGGCACAGTTGAAGCCCCTGTCATGTCTCATGATACAGTCGTTGACTCTGCTTTGCATCGTGTCATCCCCTCCCGGATCTTCTCGTTCTGATTTAACAGTATTATACCACAGGAGGTCTTCCAAAGTCCCTGTATTTTTAGTACAATCAAAACAGTATGATATGACAGGAAACGGAGGACATACTCATGAAGTATTGTCTGAACACCACCAATTACTGGGACTTCAAGACAGTTGAAGTCAATAAACTCCCGGGGAGGAGCTACTTCATCCCCTACCCGGACAAAAAGAAGGCTGACGCGGTCGCGCCGAAGGAGAAGCGCTACGTGTCGGAAAAAGTCCTGTGCCTGAACGGCGACTGGGACTTCAGGTTCTATCCGCGTCCGGCGGAACTCCCGACTGAGTTTGATACCGACGCCGTGTCGTTCGACAAGATCGACGTCCCGTCCTGCTGGCAGTTCCGGGGCTACGACCGGCCGTTCTATGTCAACATCCGGTATCAGTTCCCGTACGACCCGCCCCACATCCCGACGACCGACAAGGTCGGCAAGATCTTCTACATCCTCGGTGCCGACAAGGGCATCGGTCCGCGGACCGTGGACCCCGGTGAGGAGTACAACTTTGTGGGCGTATATCGCCGCAGCATTTCCATCGAAGACCCGGATAAGAACTACGTCATCTCGTTCCTCGGCGTCGCGAGCTGCCTGGACCTCTACCTGAACGGCAAGTTCATCGGCTACTCCGAAGGCGCGCACAACACGGCTGAGTTCGACCTCTCCGGCGAGCTCGTCAAAGGCGAGAACGAACTGCTCGCCGTCGTCCACCGCTGGTGCAACGGCACGTACCTCGAGGACCAGGACATGTTCCGCAACAACGGCATCTTCCGCGATGTACTGCTCCGCGTCTCCGAGCCCACGGACATCCGGGACATCAACGCGAGGACCGCGAAACACGGGGACAAGTATTCCCTGACTCTGACGGCAAACACTTACACCGACACCGACGTCACCTTCACGGTCAAGGGACACGGCCTCGAGGAAACGAAGACCGCGGCGGCCGTCGGCGGAGTCGCCTTCGTCACCTTCGAGGACCTTGACGTCACCGAGTGGAACGCCGAAGACCCGACGCTCTATGACATTTATTACGAGACGAAGACCGCCTGCGTCAAGGAACGCATCGGCTTCCGGACGGTCGAGATCCGCAAAGATCTCTTCCTCGTCAACGGGAAGAAGATCAAATTCAAGGGCGTCAACCACCACGACACGTCCTGCACGAACGGCTACACGATGACCCCGGACGAGATCGAGCGCGACCTCCTGCTCTGCAAGGAGCACAACATCGACACGGTCCGCACGTCCCACTACCCGTCCGACCCGCTGCTCCTGGAACTGGCAGACGAACTCGGCATCTACATCGTCGACGAGAACGACCTCGAGACCCACGGCACGTCCGTCATGCAGCTGAACGCACCCGGCGACTACAACGCCATCTCCCATGACCCGGAATGGCTGCCCCGGTACATGGAGCGCATCCAGCGCCTCTACGAGCGGGACAAGGTCCGCGCGAACACGTCCATCGTCATGTGGTCCCTCGGCAACGAGGCCGGCGGCTACCACAACACGGACGCCATGTACACCTGGCTGAAGACGAAGTCCGACCTGCCGGTCCACTACGAGAGCGCGGTCCACTGTGCGCGGATCGCCTACGACGTCGGTTCCGACATGTACCCGCCGGTCGCGAAACTCCGCGACATCGGCGAACACCGGTGCAAACAGGCCCCGATGAACGACCGTCCGTACTTCATGTGCGAGTACGCCCACGCCATGGGCGTCGGCCCCGGCAACACGGAGGCCTACTGGCAGGAGATCTACCGGTATGACAACCTGATCGGCGGCTGCGTCTGGGAGATGGTGGACCATGCGGTCCTCCACGCGGACGGCACCTACACCTACGGCGGCGACCACGGCGAGTACGTGAACGACGGCAACTTCTGTGTCGACGGCATGTTCTATCCGGACCGCAGGCCTTCCGCCGGCGCGAAGATCCTCAAATTCATCTACCGGCCCATCCGGCTCCGCCATCTCTTTGGCGATATATTCGAACTGTTCAACACGACCGCCTTCTCTGAGGGAGACCGTTACCAGATGACCGTCACCTGGAACGACGGCAAAAAGGTCGACGTGCCCGTCACGGCCGGACCGCTGCAGAAGGTCCGCGTCAGGGTGCCGCTCGGCGCCGCAGTGAACGGCACGCAGATCGCCGATGTCGTCGTCAAGGATAAAAAGACAAAGGAGATCGTCTCGGAAGGGTCTCTGATCCTGAAGCAGGCGGGCATCCCGGCCCCTGCCGCGACCGCTTTCCCGGCCGACGCCTCCGTCGAGAACGGCCGCTTCACCCTGACGCTCCCGAACGGCAAGACCCTGACGACCGCGGACGAGGGCACGCTCCTCTACCGCGCCGGCACGGACAACGACTCCATCTTCGGCATCTACAGCAACATGCCGCCGTACTACGGTCAGAAAGAGACGCTCAGGTCCTGCGAGAAGACCGCGGCCGGCTACAAAGTGGTGTCTGAAGTGAAGAACCGCGTCGCCAAGTACCTGGTGGTCGACACCTACGAAGGCACCGATGACGGCATCCTCGTCACGAGCCGCATCCACAAGACGGTCGGCGCCGGCACCCTGCCCCGCTTCGCGAAGTCCTTCCGCCTCGACGAGAGCTTCGACGATGTCACCTACACGGCCCGCACCGGCGAGAGCTACGCGGACATGAAAGAGCAGTTCCCGGTCCGCACGGTCTCCTGCAAGGTGGCCGACATGACCGAGCCGAACCTGCGCCCGCAGGAGAGCGGCAACCGCTGCGACTGCACATCTGCTTCGGTCTCGGACGGCACCGCGACCGTCACCTTCGAAGCGGTCGAAAAGCCCTATGAGCTGAACATCAAGCCCTATACGGACGAAGCGCTGAAACACATGAAGCACCGGGAGGACGAGGTCCGCACCGGCACCTACGTGACCATCAACGCGTTCCAGATGGGCATCGGCACCGGCGCCTGCGGGCCCGGGATCGCGCCCGAGTACAAGTACTCCTCGGACGAGGCGTACGAGCTCAAATTCCTGATCAAATACTGAGCGACCTGAACTCGCAATGACAAAAAACTCCCTGTCCGGTCGGACAGGGAGTTTTCTTATGCCTTGATTCAGTTGGCCACTCTCAGGTGGTAGGTGTACCCGCCGGGCTGGCAGGTGCGGAACGTGTAACCGTTCTGCAGGCACCATTTGATGATCCGGTCCATGGCGTTCACTGTGTACGGCTTTACGTCGTGGCACAGGACGAGGGACTGGTCGTGGTACTTCACGCCGCTCGTGATGTTGTTGAACACACCGTCAGACGTCCGGGTCTTGCCCGCGTCATCAGCGTCGACGTTCCAGTCGTAGAACGTCAGGTACCGCTCGCCCGCCTGCCTCGAGAGGTCGCTCATGACCCCGCGGCAGTACCGGCGGCTGACCGTGTTGGACGTGCCGCCCGGGAAGCGCAGCATGGTCGAACGGTGACCGGTCTGCTTCTCGATGATCTCCTGGATGCGCTCGTGGTCGCTCCAGAAAGCCCCGGTGCTCTTGTAGATGGTCGCGTAGTTATGCGAATACGTATGGGCCGCGATCGCGTGGCCGGCGTTATATTCTTTTTTGATGAGGTTCTGATAGCTCGGGTAGGCGCTCGTGACGAAGAACGTCGCCTTGACGCCGTACTTGTCGAGGATGCCGAGGAGCTGATCGGTATAGGCAGCGGGACCGTCGTCGAACGTCAGGTAGATGACCTTGCCGTTGTTCTGGACTTTGCCGTCGACGATCTTGTACTCGATGCCGCCCTTTTCATAGGTGCCGTTCTTCTTGAAGTCGACGGCGCCGTTCTTGATGTACCAGTTGCCGAGACCGTTGGCCGCAAGACCGGTGTAATCGAAATCGACACCGCCCTGCTTGACATACCACCAACCGTGCTTGTTGCGGAAGACACCGTTGGCACTCCAGTCGACACGGCCGTCGCGGATGCGCCACCAGCCGTATTTGTTGTGCTCGATGCCTTCATGCTCCCAGTCGACCTTGCCGTCCCTGACATAGAACCAGCCGTACTCGTTCTGGCAGACCCCGGTGGCATCGAAGTCGACATAGCCGTTTTTGATACGCCACCAGCCGTATTTGTTATGCGCAATGCCGGTGTAGGACTTTTCGACTTTTCCGTCCTTCATGCAGGCCCATCTTCCTTTGGAATCCTGCTTGACCACACGTTCACTGCTTGCGTATGCAGACAGAGAATACATCGCCGTAAAGACACAGACCAGCAGGGCTGCCGCTGTGAGCCGTTTGGCGATGGACCTAACTACTCTCATGTTTCGTGCATCTCCTCTTATCGTTATAAAATTTTCACCGTATATTGTAACCCAATCGTTTGATAAAAGACAATAAGATAATAAAAAACTTTGCAAAAAAGCCGGTTCACACGAGCCAGCTTTGGATGGTTTCGATCTCTTCTTTGTAGCCCGGAAGCTCATTGGGCGTCTCCAGGATGAAGGGCAGCCCCTGGAGTTTCGGGTGCGTGACGACCGCTTTGAGGCGATCTTCCCCGATATACCCCTTCCCCAGTTTCTCATGGCGGTCTTTCTGAGCGCCGCAGGGGTTCTTCGAGTCGTTGAGGTGGATGGCCTTCAGGCGTTCAAGTCCGAGGACCGTGTCGAATTCGTCGAGGACCGCGTCGAGGTCTGAAAGGTCGTACCCGGCGTCCCACACGTGGCACGTGTCGAGGCACACACCCATGCGGTCCTGCAGGTCCGGCTTCACGAGGTCCAGGATGGCCCGGAGTTCCTCAAAAGAACGGCCGACTTCGCTGCCTTTTCCGGCCATGGTCTCGAGCAGGATGGTCGTCGACTGGCCCGGGTCCATGAGGCGGTTCAGAGCGTCCGCGATCCGCGGGATGGCGACCTCCGCGCCCTGCCCGACGTGGCTGCCGGGGTGGAAGTTCATATACTGCCCCGGGAGATAGTCTTCGAGGTTCTGTAAATCGCCCTGGAAGACGTCTTCGGCATGCTCCACCACGTACTCCTTCACGGCGCACAGGTTCATGGTGTACGGCGCGTGGGCGACGATGGTGCCGAAGTCATGTTCTTTCAGGATGGCCCGCAGCGCTGCCGCGTCCTCCGGCACGACCGGTTTGGCGGCACCGCCTCTGGGGCTGCGCAGGAAGAACGCGAACGTATCGCCCCCGAGGTCGAGGGTCGTCTTCCCCATGGCCTCCCAGCCTTTCGCCACGGACACGTGGGCTCCGATGTGGATCATGGATAACTCCTTACTTCAGGTTGACGATCGTGACGCCGTCCTCGCCTTCGCCGTAGGCGCCGAGGCGGTGCGACTTCACGCGTTTGTTGTTGTCGAGGTAGCGCTTGACCGCTTTGCGGAGCGCGCCGGTGCCCTTGCCGTGGATGACCGTGAAGGAGTCGACGCCGTAGCGCAGCTGCAGGTCGAGGAACCGGTCGAGGGTCATGATGGCCTCTTCCTGGGTCATGCCGCGCAGGTCGACCGAGGTCTCCACTTTCCCGGAAGCCTTCGTCTGGAAGGTGCCGCTGTGGGAGCCGCCGGTCCGGCGACGCTCCTGCTTCCGTTCAGCGTTCTGCGCCTTCTGGGCCCGTTTCTGGTCGTCGAGGCGGATGCGCCCGATGTCGACGCGGGTCTTCAGGATGCCGGCGGTCACTTCGACCTGTCCCCGCTTGTCCGGCAGGGCCGACACCATGGCGGGACCGAGGTCCTTGACGAGGACACTGTCCCCGATCTGCAGAGGTCGAGGAAGTTCGTAGTCGTCTTCTTCCTCTTCCGCGGCGATGGGCCGTGTAATGTCATAGAGCGCGTCTTCGTGTTTACGGATGGTCCGCTTCGCGTCGGCCGAGACCTGAGAGAGGTCCGCCGCGCGTTTGCGCTCTTTCTTGAGTTTTTCGAGGTCGTCCATGAAGAACGCCGCTTCTCTGCGGGCCTTGTCGAGGATCTTCTCCGCTTCGGCGCGGGCCTTTTCGAGCTCCGCGTCGCGCATCGCCTCGACGGAGTTCTTCACCTCTTCCGCCTTGTCGCGGGCCTCGCGCGCTTCCCGGGTCATCCGGTCGGCCTCCTCCCGCTCCTCGTCGAGGGCGGCACGGCTCTGCTCAAGGGTCTCGACGACCCGTTCGAACCGGGAGTTCTCTTCCGAGACCAGTTCCTTCGCGCGGTCGACGACATCGGAGGACAGGCCGAGGCGCTCCGAGATGGCGAACGCGTTAGACCGCCCGGGCGCTCCGATGAGGAGCTTGTAGGTCGGCGACAGGGTATTGATATCGAATTCGCAGGAGGCGTTCTCCACACGGTTCGTCTCCAGAGCGTAGGCTTTCAGTTCGGCATAGTGCGTGGTGGCGGCGACCTTCGCGCCCTGCAGGTGCAGGCGCTCGAGGACCGCCATGGCCAGCGCCGCGCCCTCGACGGGGTCGGTGCCGGCGCCCAGCTCGTCGATGAGGACGAGGGACTTTTCGTTCGCGTTCTTCAGGATGTCCACGATATTCGTCATGTGGGACGAGAACGTCGACAGGGACTGTTCGATGGACTGTTCATCGCCGATGTCCGCATAGACCGACTCGAAGATGCACATCTTGCTGCGGTCCGCGACCGGGAGCATGAACCCGGAGGCCGCCATCAGGGACATGAGGCCGAGCGTCTTGATGGACACCGTTTTACCGCCGGTGTTCGGGCCGGTGATGACCAGCGTGTCGAATTCATCGCCGAGGCGGATGTTGGTCTTGACCACTTTGTGCGGCTCGATCAGCGGATGACGCGCTTCCCGGAGGTCGATGATGCCGGTATCGTTGAGGAGCGGAGCAGCGGCCTTCATGGAGTAGGCCATCTGGGCCTTGGCGAAGACCAGGTCCAGGTAGATGCCACTCTCGTAGCTCTGTTTCGTTTCACTGTAGATGGCTCCGGCCTGGTCCGACAGGTCGGCGAGGATCCGCTCGATCTCCTCCCGCTCCTTGCCGAGCAGCACGCGGATCTCGTTATTCGCCTCGACGACGGACATGGGCTCGATGAACACGGTGGCACCGGAGTCCGAGGTGTCCTGGACGATGCCCGCGACATCGCCCTTATGCTCCCGCTTGACAGGTACGACGTACCGGCCGTTGCGCATGGTGACGATGGCGTCCTGCAGGATGGTCGAGTAGTGGGACGAATGGATGATCCGGTCGAGCTGGTCGCGGATCTTCATCTCCTGCTGGCGCAGCTTCCGCCGGATGTCCTTGAGTTCCGCCGACGCGTTGTCCGCCATGCGGTCCTCCGACAGGATGGACGTAAAGATGCGGTCTTCGAGGTACTTCTGCGGAGTCATCGTGTAGAAGTACGCGGACAGGGTCGTGTCTACGCCTTCGCAGGAGGAGTACCAGTCCGAGAGGCCCCGGATGGCGCGCAGGGTCGAGCCCACCGACAGCAGTTCGCCCATGGACAGGACACCGCCCGTGGAGGCGATGTACATCTTGTTATTCACATTGACGAGGCCGCCGAAGGAGGGGCCGCCGTACTTCGCGAGCAGCATGTGCGCGTCCAGCGTCTCCTGCAGCAGCCGTTCGGCCGCCTTCAGCGACGTCTCCGGCTGCAGTGCGAGCGCCAGTTCCTTGGCGTCTTCCGACTGCACGAAGGTCTCGAGGATGGCGAGGACTTTGTCGTAGTCCAGTGCGAGGTAATGTTTGTTCATCTCAGTGTTCAAGCGAAAAGCTCCGCCTGGTCGTCCGCCAGCCGAACCCCCTCTTCGAGGGACCCCGGACGCCCATGCGTCCTTTTCGCTTTTATCCTTTCGAAATATGTTGAAAGCTGTCGGGAAAGGAGCGAACTCTCCTTTCTCAAATTATCTTGGTAAACTTTTATAGAAGTCTAATGTCTTGAAGCTTCGGCCCGTCTGCTGCAGAGCGAACTGCTCCGCCGCCTGCGACAGCTCTTTCATCGCCTCATCGGTCAGCGAGAAGTTGAAGACCTTCTTCTCCTCGCTGTAGCAGATGAACCGCATGGCGGTCACCGCGGACAGAGACAGCGACATGCCGTCCGCCGGGCCGCCGCAGTCCGCGCAGAACAGGAGGCCGGACGCCGGGTTGAAGTACATGGGGTCCGACTCATACGTGCCGCAGTTCTCACAGGCCACGAGGTTCGGCATGTAGCCCGAATTCGAGAGCGCTCTCAGTTCCGCGACCGCCTTCACCTGCACCGGCGGGCGTTTCTTTTCCGCCATCAGGTAGAGAGAATTCAGAAGCAGCTTCAGGAGGTCTTCGGACTCATGGTTCTCCGGCGCCAGCTCGCCGAACAGTTCCGCGAGGTAGAAGCCGATCGCCATGGCGTCGATGTCTTCGTTCAGCTTGAAGAAAGACGCTTTCGGAGTCGCGCTGGTCACGGAATAGGAGTTCTTCCCCTTGTAGAAAACGAAGTCGTTGTAAGAGAGGAGCTGGGTCGTCGCGAGCATGTTGCTCTTCACAGCGGTCGACCGGCGCACAAAGGCACGGATGAGCCCGTACTTCGAGGTGAGGACCGTGATGAGCGTGTCGGTCTCTCCGATCTTCTGGGTCTTGATGACCAGACCGTCGATCTCGATATTCACAGCGCCTCACCTCCTTCAATATGGTTGCGAAATTCGCTGGAAAAGCTTCGCCTTGCTGCGAAGGTCGCGTTGCGGAGGCTGTTTCTGAGAATCAATAGCGCCTTCGGCGCACCCCGCAAAGCTCGATTCTTGCTGCGGCGAACTTTTCCCACGCGAATTTCTCATTATGATACTGTGATTAATTATATAAAAAAAGCCTGCGGATGACAAACGGTCTCCGCAGGCGTCCCTATTCAGTTTAGTCGAGCCCGAAGTTGTGGATGAGTCCCTCGCGGTCTCTCCAGCCCTCACGGACCTTGACCCAGCACTGCAGGTTGATGTGGCAGTCGAAGAACTTCTCCATGTCCTCGCGGGCATAGGTGGAGATCTTCTTGAGCATGGCGCCCTTCTTGCCGATGACGATGCCTTTGTGGCTCTCCTTCTCGCAGTAGATGGTGGCGTCGATGTCGACGATGCCGCTGCCGTCTTCCCGCTCGTGCATCTGTTCGATGCTGACCGCGATGCCGTGGGGCACTTCCCGGTCGAGGAGACGGAGCATCTTTTCGCGGATGATCTCCGCGGCGATGACCCGTTCCGGCTGGTCGGTCAGCGCGTCATCCGGGAAAAAGTGCGGGGATTCCTGAGCGAGTTTGCCCAGTTCCGCGATGACCTCGTCGACCCCTTCCCCCTTTACGGCGGACGTGGGGACGATGGCTTCGAAGTCGTGGAGCTGCATGAGTTCCGCGATGCGGACCGCCAGGTTCTCCTTTTCAGCGACGGTGTCGATCTTGTTGATGACCAGCACACACGGGATGCCCTCCCGTTTGATCCTCTTCAGCAGTTCCGCTTCCGCCGGGCGCAGGACTTCGTCGTCCTCTTTCTCCGGCTCGACGACCAGAAGCGCCGCGTCGACCCCGTCGATGCCGTCGATGACCGCCTTCACCATCTTCTCGCCGAGTTTGTTCTTCGGGCGGTGGTAACCGGGGGTATCGGTGAACACGAGCTGGGTCTCGTCCTCGGTGAGGACGCCCATGATGCGGGTGCGCGTGGTCTGGGGCTTGGCGGACACGATGGCCACCTTCTGCCCGAGCATTTTGTTCAGAAGCGAGGACTTGCCCACGTTGGGACAGCCGACGATCGCGACGAACGCAGTTTTCGTTTTCATGTATGTTTGGGCGATTTACGCCTCATCCTCCATATAGTAGTTGCCGTCC
>JAFRHS010000010.1 GCA_017433225.1 Clostridia bacterium | reverse complement strand
GGCAGCTGACAGGGGCACGCCGATGCCCCGCTGCCAGGGCGGATGTCACCTTCGGACAATACAAGTTTGGGGGCTCGAAGAGGGTTCGTGGATGAGCTCGACAAATACAAGTTTGAAGAGCTTGGCAAATACAAGTTTGCTGGGCAAAGAGAAAACCCCGGGACCGAAGTTCCGGGGTTTGATGTTTGACCAGAGGCTTGCGCGGGTCAAGACTGCGCGTGAAAAGCATGCTCAGGGCGAGTTACTTCTCCGTGATCATGGAGTGCCACTCCTGGAGGGAGCGGACGTCGCCCTTGCCGTCTTCCTTGACGTAGGCGATGCCTTCGGCGGCAGCGCGGGCCGCGGCGATGGTCGTGATGTACGGGATGCGGTTCTTGATGGCCGCTTTCCGCAGGTAGGAGTCGTCGTGGACGGACTCTTTCCCGGCGGGAGAGTTGACGATGAGGTCGATGTCGCCGTTCGTCATGAGGTCCATGATGTTCGGGCGCCCTTCGTACAGCTTCAGCACCTTTTCGGCTTCGATGCCGGCGGCGTTGATGGTGTCGCAGGTGGTGCCGGTGGCGACGATCTTGAAGCCGGCGTCTTTGAAGAGCTTCGCGACTTCGACGACTTCCGCCTTGTCCTTCCGGTTGACGGAGATGAGGACCGTGCCTTCGAGCGGCAGAGTGGCAGATGCGCCTTCTTCGGCTTTGAAGAACGCGCCGCCCGGAGTGCGGGAGATGCCGAGGACTTCACCGGTGGACCGCATTTCCGGACCGAGGACCGGGTCGACTTCCTGGAACATCTTGAAGGGGAAGACCGCCTCCTTGACGCCGTAGTACGGGATGTCGCGTTCGCCAAGCTTTGCGACGGGCGATTCACGTCCGGTCAGCTCAGCGGTGATGATGTCGGTGGCGAGCGGTACCATGGAGATGCCGCAGACCTTGGAGACCAGCGGGACAGTACGGGACGCGCGCGGGTTGGCTTCGAGGACATAGACGACACCGTTCTCGATGGCGTACTGCATGTTCATGAGGCCGACGACGTGCATCTCTTCGGCGATCTTGCGGGTGTAGTCTTTGATGGTTTCGAGCGCGTCCGCCGGAATGTGCTTGGAGGGCAGGATGCAGGCGGAGTCACCGGAATGGATGCCCGCAAGCTCGATATGTTCCATGACCGCCGGGACATAGGCATGGGTGCCGTCCGCGATGGCGTCCGCTTCACACTCGAGCGCGTGGTTCAGGAACCGGTCGATGAGGATCGGGCGGTCCGGAGTGACACCGACAGCCGCCTTCATGTACTCTGCCATGGCGTCGTCATCGTAAACGACTTCCATGCCGCGGCCACCGAGGACGTAGGACGGGCGAACCATGACGGGGTAGCCGATCTCGTTGGCGATGGACGTCGCTTCCTCGACAGTCGTGGCCATGCCGGCCTCCGGCATCGGGATGCCGAGCTTGTCCATCATGGCGCGGAACTGGTCACGGTCCTCCGCGAGGTCGATGACTTCGGGGGAGGTGCCGAGGATCTTGACGCCGTTCTTTTCGAGGTCTGCCGCGAGGTTCAGCGGGGTCTGGCCGCCGAACTGGGCGATGACGCCGACGGGTTTCTCTTTGTAGTAGATGCTGAGGACGTCTTCCAGGGTCAGAGGCTCGAAGTAGAGCTTGTCGGACGTGTCGTAGTCGGTGGAGACGGTCTCAGGGTTGCAGTTGACGATGATGGTCTCGAAGCCGAGTTTCTTGAGGGACTGGGCCGCATGGACGCAGCAGTAGTCGAACTCGATGCCCTGGCCGATGCGGTTCGGGCCGCCGCCGAGGATCATGACCTTCGGCTTGTCTTCGGAGATGGGGTTGTTGTCCACATTGTGGTAGGTGGAATAGTAGTAAGCGCTGTCTTCGGTGCCGCTGACGTGGACCGCGTCCCAGGTCTCGTTGAGTTCGAGTTTGGTGTGCGCGTTCCAGATCTCATCTTCGGAGACTTCGAGGATCTCGGACAGGTACTTGTCGGAGAAACCGTCTTTCTTCGCCTGGAGGATGAGGTCGCCTGCCGGGACAGAGCCTTTGGACTGGAGGAGTTCTTCTTCTTCCTCGACGAGTTCCTTCATCTGCTCGATGAAGTACTTCTTGACCTTCGTGAGCTCGTGGAGTTCGTCGACGGTGGCGCCTTTGCGGAGGGCTTCATACATGATGAAGTGGCGCTCGGAGGAGGGGGAGACGAGCTTCTTCAGAAGCTCCTCTTTAGAGAGTTCGTTGAAGTTGGAAACGAAGCCGAGACCGTAACGGCCTTTTTCCAGGGAACGGATGGCTTTCTGGAAGGCTTCCTTGTAGGTCTTGCCGATGCTCATGACTTCGCCGACCGCTCTCATCTGAGTGCCGAGCTTGTCTTCGACGCCCTTGAACTTCTCGAAAGCCCAGCGGGCGAATTTGACGACGACGTAGTCACCGTCCGGGACGTACTTGTCGAGGGTTCCGTACTTGCTGTCCGGCAGTTCCGCGAGCGTGAGGCCGGTGGCCAGCTTGGCGGAGACCAGGGCGATCGGGAAACCGGTGGCCTTGGAAGCGAGCGCGGAGGAGCGGGAGGTGCGGGGGTTGATCTCGATGACGATGATGCGGTCAGAGACCGGGTCGTGAGCAAACTGGACGTTCGTGCCGCCGATGACGCCGATGTGCTCGACGATCTTGTAGGCCTGTTCCTGCAGACGGTCCATGACATCCTGGGAGATGGTCAGCATGGGAGCGGTGCAGAAGGAGTCGCCGGTGTGGACACCCATGGGGTCGACGTTCTCGATGAAGCAGACCGTGATCATGTTGTTGTCCTTGTCGCGGACGACTTCGAGCTCGAGCTCTTCCCATCCGGTGACGCACTCTTCGACGAGGACCTGGTGGACGAGAGACGCCTGGAGGCCGCGGGCACAGACGACTTTCAGTTCTTCCTTGTTGTAGACGAGGCCGCCGCCTTCACCGCCCATGGTGTAAGCGGGACGCAGGACGACGGGATAGCCGAGCCTGTCGGCGATCTCCAGCGCTTCGTCGACGGAGTAGGAGATCTCGGAGCGGGCCATCTCGATGCCGAGAGACTCCATGGTCTTCTTGAATTCGACACGGTCTTCACCGCGCTCGATGGCATCGACCTGGACGCCGATGACTTTGACGCCGTACTTGTCGAGGATGCCTTCCTTGTACAGCTCGGAGGCAAGGTTCAGACCGGACTGACCGCCGAGGTTCGGCAGCAGGGCATCCGGGCGCTCCTTGTCGATGATCTGTTCAAGACGGTCGACGTTCAGCGGTTCGATGTACGTGACATCGGCCATTTCCGGGTCAGTCATGATGGTCGCGGGGTTCGAGTTGACGAGAACGATCTCGTACCCGAGGCTCCGCAGAGCCTTGCACGCCTGCGTTCCGGAGTAGTCGAACTCACAGGCCTGTCCGATGATGATGGGGCCGGACCCGATGATGAGTACTTTATGGATGTCTGTTCTTTGCGGCATAAAGAGCCCTCCAGTTCCTCTTTATTATTTTTTATCTGCAATACTATACCATAATTTCCACCCATTTAGAATATGGGAAAATCATTAAAAATTTGTCTATTGCAAAAGCGGAAACAGGTTACTATGATAAAAACAAAGGAGAGTCTTACTGCTATGAAACGATATTTCTTTCTGATATTGGCCGTCCTCATGACGACCGTCCTGCTTCTGACCGCGTGTCAGCCGAACGGTTCGAAGGAAGAGGCACCCACCATCGCGTCGTATGAAGGGTACAGCAATATCCCGGATCTCGGGAGCATCGCCGGCGCGAAAAGCAACGGGAAACTGGCGACTGCCGCGGCCGAACGCCTGAGCGTCGACCCGGAAGCGGTCTTCGTGTATTCCCTGGGCGATTTACCGGAAGACGCGGTGAACGTCTGGACCAAAGAACTGAAAGCCCGCGGCTTTGAGAAGAGCGGCACGCTTGAGGAAGCCGGCAACACGGTCTCGTGGTATTCGGAAGACCGTGACATCGGCGTTGTCGCCGGATACATGGACACGGACAAACAGGACGGCATGGACGCCTTTGCCGTGTTCCTCGTGAACAAGTCCCTGTCCGTGAAATATGTCGACATCGACTATGAAAAGGTCCAGGAGGCCTGGAGCAACGCGAACAACGGCGCAAGCTTCTTCATCGACGACAAAAAGATCTTCGGCTACGGTTACATCGGCTCCGCGGACGACGGCTTCCTGTCGAAGAACACCGACAGTTCTTCCGCGCTGATGCTTGTCGAAGGCGTCCGGCCCCGCTACGTCCACGAATGGGACAAGACGGTCTATGCCTGCCTGCCCGACCGTCTCGTCGCGGTCGACACGAAGGAAAAAGACCCGGAAGAAGCCGTCACAACGCTTGTCGAAGGCAAACTGCAGTCCCTGCAGATCGTCAATGAAAAACTGTATTACACCACGAAAAGCGGACTGTTCCGCTGCGACTTCGACGGTGAGAACAATGCGAAGATCACCGGCAAGAAGATGAAAGACGCCTTCCTTGTGGGCGATAAAGTCTATTACCGCGACACCGGGGACGAGAACACCGAACACGCCTACAGTCTCCTGACCGGGGCGGACACCCGTGTCACGGAAGAAGCTGTCTCCAGTTTCTTCCTCGGCAGTAAGGGCTATGGTTATTACATCGCCGAACGGGATGTGGAGCCGGAAGAGGACAAGGAGTCTGCCGAAGAAGAGACCACCGCAAAGGAGTCGGAGGACAAAGAGGCGACCGGGACGACGACCGCCGCGGAGGAAGAGGCTTCCGATGAGGAGCCGGCGACCGCCTGGACCCTCATCCGTGTCTCTCTGAAAGACGGTGAGATGACAGAACTGGCAACGGTCCGCGAAGGCACCGCGCTGGTCGGCATCAACGGCAAGGTCTTCTACGTCTCCGATGAGCACAACGGGCAGATCTACAGCGTCTCGAAGAGCGGCAGCGCCCCGAAGCGCGTCACCCGCGACGAGGACTGCAAGTACCTGATGACCTTCCACGATATGCTCCTCTACTACGATTATGACGATGAGACCGAAGAGGGCCTCGAACACATCTACATCAGCACGCCGGATGGCTTCATGAAGAGCGATATCCTGCACTGATCGACAAACAGAAAACGCCGAACACCTTCCGGAGAGGAATGTGTTCGGCGTATTTTTTTGTGTCAGAGTGAATATTTCCCGGTCTTCGAGTAAGTCGCGAAGTAGTAGATCCCGATGGCTGCGGTGCTGAGCGCCCAGGAGATCGGGTAGCAGATGGCAATGCTTTCGTCACCCTGGATGAGCATCGCTGCAAGGATGAGGACGAGGATCCGGGCGCCGAAGTTGAACACGATATTGAAGACCGAGAGCAGGGTCTTTTTCCCGAGTCCTTCGAGACTGGACGTGAGGAGTGTAGAGACTGCATAGAAGATGTAGTAGCTCGAGACCAGGTTCACGAGACGCATGCCGACCGTCGTGACTTCGGGGTCGTGTGAAAACATCAGGAACAGCGGCGGCCCGATCAGACGGGTCAGCGGGATGAGCAGCAGGCTGTAGAGGATGGCGGTCAGGATCAGCGGATTCATGATGTCGATCAGAGCGTTGTTCCCGTCGCGATCGTAGGCTTCTCTGGACAGGTTCCGGGCGGGTGTCCGAAGGGCGTGGATGGGGATGAACAGCAGGTCCTGAAACAGGAAAAACAGCGTGAAACCGGCGATCGTCGGGATGCCAAGTCCATCGATATAGAACTGCAGGAAAATGACGAACACGCCGGCGAGGAACGCCATCAGTACGAGTGCGCGCTCTTCTCTGGCAAGCTCCCGGATGACGGACCAGTTGAGCCGGATCGGCGGACGAGCGATCGATTTGCGCCGGATCGTCAGGATCTGGTGGGTGTTGATGAGCGAAGCGATGATCTGAGATATGATGGCGGAAATGGCGATGCCGCGGATGTCCCAGCTGAACAGCCCGACAAAGATGTAGGAAAAACTGCCGTGGAGCGCCAAAGCACTGATCTCCGCCATGAGGGGCACGGTCCGTTCACCCGACTGGATGAGGACGGAGGTCGTGACACTGAAATACAGGATGGGGAGGAAGGTGAAGGAGAAAAAGCGCAGGAACATGGTGGTCGCGGTTTTGATCTCCTCAGGTGTGACGACCTGCCAGATGTAGGCGGGCGCGATGAAGAACGCAAAGGCGGTACTGGCCAGCCCGATGGGAACGGTGATGAGGATCACCGAGTCGATGATGCTCTGCGCTTTATAGGAATCTCCGGCCTTCAGAGCGCGCTGGAGCATATATCCGGTCCCCATGGAAACAGGGACGAAGAACCCGGCGGCGAGATTCGTGTACGATGAGACGATGCCGTAGGAGGCGATCGACGTATAATCGGAAAACAAGGCCAGAATGATGTAGTTGAGAAGGTTCATGAGGTAAACGAGGAGAGACGACATGAACGCGGGGAGCGCCATCAGGGAGACACTGCGCATGATATCGCGGACCTGCAGCCTTCGCTCGGTCAGCGCGGATTTTGACAGTCCGGAACGGCTCACAACGACACCCCCATTTCTTCATGGAAAAGTATATTTTTTATTTTAAGTTACGCAGACGTTTTTGGCAACAGCACAAAAAAACAAATTGTGAGCAATCCATAGTTGCCCTATGCTAACTTTTCGTGTAGACTGATTATCTGGCAGGTTAGCCATCACTAACTATAATTAGTTAGTTTTTTCTAACTCCATGAGTTAGCTTTTACTAACTTCAATGTTTCGTAAGGAGCGTGTATCAATGATGCCACTGACGTTTGCAGACACCGGCAGGGACTATACGATCCAGCGGGTCGGCGGGACTCCGGCGGTCAAAAAGCACCTGGAAGAACTGGGCTTTGTGACCGGCGGGCTGGTACAGGTCATCAACACCATCAACGGAAACCTCATCGTCAATGTGAAAGAGACGAGGGTCGCCATCAGTAAGGAAATGGCTCAGAAAATCATGATCTGAGCCCGCAAGGGAGGATAAAACGATGAAAACACTGCGCGATGCATCGATCGGAAGCGACGTCGTCGTCAGAAAACTGCACGGCGAAGGCGCGGTCAAACGCCGCATCATGGATATGGGCATCACCAAAGGTGCAAAGGTCCATGTCAGAAAGGTCGCTCCGCTTGGAGACCCGGTCGAAGTCACAGTC
Source organism: Clostridia bacterium (assembly GCA_017433225.1). GTDB lineage: Bacteria > Bacillota > Clostridia > Oscillospirales > Acutalibacteraceae > RUG420. The sequence goes on along the minus strand of JAFRHS010000010.1, from coordinate 60,277 downwards.
CGCGGTTACGAACTGTCGATTCGCAAGGAAGATGCGGAGAAGATCGAAGTGGAATAAGATCTGAATAAGAAAGAGAAAGGATCCTGATCTATGGATATGCGCATTGCCCTGGCGGGCAACCCGAACTGCGGTAAGACCACCCTGTTCAACGCGCTCACCGGCTCCAACCAGTACGTCGGTAACTGGCCCGGAGTCACGGTCGAGAAAAAAGAAGGCAAACTCAAAACCCACGAAGATGTCACCATCACGGACCTTCCCGGCATCTACTCCCTCTCTCCGTATACGCTGGAAGAGGTCGTTGCCCGGAACTATCTGTTAGGGGAACATCCCGATGCCGTCCTGAACCTCATCGACGGTACGAACCTGGAACGAAACCTTTACCTCACGACACAGGTCCTCGAACTCGGGATCCCGACCGTCGTCGCCATCAACATGATGGACATCGTCGAAAAGAACGGCGACAAGATCGACATCCGGAAACTCGCCAAAGACCTGGGTGTCCCGGTCGTGGAGATCTCCGCACTGAAGGGCACTGCGGTCATGGATGCCGCGGAAGCGGCCATCAAAGTGGCAAAGGCGAACATGATCCCGAAGGCGCAGACCTTCTCTTCTGACGTCGAAGCGGCTCTCACGAAGATCGAAGCCCTCGCCCTCGCGGACATCCCCGAGACGCAGCGCCGCTGGTATGCCGTCAAACTGTTTGAGAGAGATGACAAAGTCCTTGCATCGATGGGCCTTTCCGAGGACACGCAGAAATCGATCGAGTCCGTCATCCAGAGCGTGGAAAGCGCCGAAGACGACGATGCCGAATCCATCATCACCAACGAGCGCTATATGAAGATCGGCGATCTCATCGCCGATAGCTACGAAAAGAAAAACGTTGGAGAACTCTCGACGTCTGATAAGATCGACAAGGTCGTCACCAACCGCTGGCTGGGTCTTCCCATCTTCATCGCGGTCATGTTCCTTGTTTACTACGTCTCTGTCACCACCGTCGGATCATGGGCCACAGACTGGGCTAACGACGGGTTCTTCGGGGACAGCGGATGGCATCTCTTCCACATCGGGACCTCCGCGTACAACGACGCGATGGACGCCTATGCGGCAGACACCATCTTCACCGATGACGTGGTCGCTACGGTCAGCAAAGCTGCCGATGCCGGCGTCACCGGTGCCGGCGAAGTCCTTGGTGCCATGGAAGACGGCTCGTTCAGTGACTTCGAGGGAGCGTTCGAGAAATACGGAGCCGCGCTGGCGGATGCCGGCTACGACATCGGCGATGTCGTCGACGCGGCTACAGGATCCGATGCTGCGCCCAACCCCGCCGACTACGGCATCTGGGTCACCGGCATCAAAGCCATCGCCAACAATATGCTCGACAGTATCGGCGCGGCGGAATGGCTCAAGGGCCTGATCGTCAAAGGGATCATCGGCGGTGTCGGCGCCGTGCTCGGCTTCGTCCCTCAGATGATGGTCCTCTTCATTTTCCTCGCGTTCCTCGAGTCCTGCGGTTACATGGCCCGTGTCGCCTTCATCCTCGACCGGATCTTCCGCAAGTTCGGGCTCTCCGGCAAATCGTTCATCCCGATCCTGATCGGTACCGGATGCGGCGTCCCCGGCGTCATGGCCTCCCGTACCATCGAAAACGAACGTGACCGCCGCATGACCATCATGACGACGACGTTCATTCCCTGCGGTGCCAAGCTGCCGATCATCTCGATGATCGCCGTCGCCCTCTTCGGCGGTGCCTGGTGGGTCGGCCCCTCTGCCTATTTCCTCGGCATCGCGGTCATCATCATCTCCGGCATCATGCTGAAGAAGACGCAGCCCTTCGCGGGCGAACCGGCTCCCTTCGTCATGGAACTTCCGTCCTACCATATGCCGACGGTCGGCGCCGTCCTCCGGAGCATGTGGGAACGCTGCTCGTCCTTCATCAAGAAGGCCGGTACCGTCATCCTCATTGCCTCCATCGTCATCTGGTTCGGCTCCGTCTTCGGAAAGGGCGGGTTCAACCCCGACATGGAACTCGAAGACTCCATCCTCGGCATGTTCTCGAACGCCGTCAAGTGGATCTTCGCTCCGCTCGGCTTCGATGACATCCGTGCCACCATCGCCACCATCATGGGCCTTGTGGCCAAAGAAGAAGTCGTCGGTGTCTTCGGTGTCCTCGACTTCGCCAACCTTACTCCGCTCGCCGGTTACTCCTTCCTGGCCTTCAACCTGCTGGCAGCTCCCTGTTTCGCCGCCATCGGTGCCATCAAGAGAGAGATGAACAACGCGAAGTGGACCTGGTTCGCCATCGGCTATCAGTGCCTGTTCGCCTATGCGGTCGCCCTGATCATCTATCAGATCGGGCTTGCCGTCGCCGGCACCGCGAACCCGGTCGGCCTCATCGTCGCGATCGCGCTTCTCGGCCTCATGGGCTTCCAGCTCTTCCGGCCTTATAAAGAAGCGACGACCCTGACGGAAGAGGTCAGACTTTCCAAAGCAAAATAAATCGGTTATACTGAGAACCGAAAGAAGGTGTTCTCCATGACCTGGCTCACTGCCAATGCCGGGACCATCCTGGTCTCGATCATCCTGGTCATTCTCGTTGGCCTCGTCATCCGCAAGATGGTGACAGACCATAAAAAGGGGATCACCGCCTGTGACAGCTGCGCCAGCGCAGATGCCTGTTCCATCCATGCTGCCGGAAAAAGCTGCGGGACTCCGCACGACCGGGTGGCCGATATGGAACCGCAGGTGAAAAAAGTCAAATGAAACAGCAGGAGCGGGGGACCGCTCCTGTTTTTTGTGAGAAATTATTGTGTACAATTTGTTTTCCTTGCGTTATAATAACCACTTGTAATGTGGGGATTTCAAAGAAATCATATTGTAATGTACGAAAGGAAGCAATCCAAATGAGCGCAGAATACACCCCTTGTAAAGTCTGCCTCGTCGAGGGTTACCTTGGCGCCGGCAAGACCACACTTCTCAATAAAGTCCTGGCTCAGCCCAACGGACACCGCATCGCCGTCATCGTCAATGATATCGGCGAGATCAACATCGACGCCCGCCTCATCGAAAAGAGCGGCGGCGGCGTCACCATGCAGGACGGGGACCTCATTCCCCTGACCAACGGCTGCATCTGCTGCACCCTCTCCGAAGACCTTGCCCAGCAGCTGTCTGACCTGGCCTGCTCCAACAAGTATGACTACATCGTCATCGAGGCGTCCGGCATCTGTGAGCCGATGCCCATCGCCCAGACCATCACCATGATGAGTGAGGCGACGAAGCGTCAGGGCATGCCGGAAATCGTCCACGTCGACAACATCGTTGCCGTCGTCGATGCCGCCCGTCTGAAAGACGAGTTCAGCTGCGGTGAAGTCCTGCGGGAAGTCCCCGAAGATGAAGAGGATCTCGCATCCCTGCTCATCCAGCAGATCGAGTTCTGCGACACCATCATGCTCAACAAGTGCGACCTCGTCACGGAGGAGGACCTTCAGCAGATCGAAGCAGTCCTTCGCGCGCTCCAGACCAGAGCGAAGATCATCCGCTGCGAATACGGCGATGTCCCGATGGACGAAGTCCTCGACACCGACCGCTTCAACTATGAGGAAGTCGCCATGTCCGCCGGCTGGATCCAGGCCATCGAAAACGAGGACGAGGACCACGACGAGCACCATGACGAGCATCATGAGCATCATGACCACGATCATGACGAGCATGAGCACCATCATGAATACGACGATCATGACCATGAAGAGCACGGCCACGGCCATCACCATCACCACCATCACCACGGTGAGGGCGAGCTCTACGAGTACAACATCCAGACCTTCGTCTTTGAAGACCGCAAACCGTTCGACATGGACAAACTGCAGAGAGTCTTCATGGACTGGCCGGTCAACGTCATCCGGACCAAGGGCTATGTCTGGTTCTCCGAGAACCCGAACGACGCCTTCATCCTGGAGCAGGCCGGACGCCAGGTTACCATCCAGCCCGACGGCATCTGGCTGGCCGCCGCCACCGAGCGCGACCGTCAGGAAGCCTTCGCGGAGTACCCGGACCTTGCCAAGGACTGGGACGACGTGTACGGCGACCGTGTGAACCGTCTCGTCATCATCGGTCAGAAACTCGACGAAGAGGGCATGAAGAAGGCTCTTGCCGACGCCATCGTCGCCGACTATCAGCTGTAAAACGTTTCCAAGGACCCCTGAACAGGGGTCCTTTTTTTGCCGGAACTTTCCCCCGCAGCAATTCAGGGGAGAAGAAACGGGTGGCTCTGCGGCCCCTTTCTTCGGAACCCGGTCGAAAGCTCCGGCCACTTGCCTATTGAGGTAAAACCCTTTATAATTACTTAGTTAAGAACATCTTTGAAAGGAGGACCTCTCATGAAAGCATTCGAGACCGGGTACAAAGGGCTCATCAGCGGACTGTTTTTCATCGTCGCGCTCGTGCTCCTGCTGCTCTCCGGCAGCTCGACCACGTTCCTCATCGGGGACTGGACCGAGAAGGTCTTCCTGACATACGACGCGGCCTGGCGCAACGTCCTGTACCTCGCGGTCTTCGCGGCGGCCCTGTTCTTCCTCGGGAAGAGCGGGAAGGTGACGTCGTACATCGCCCGGGTCAATGAGGACGAATTGCTCTACCACAAATGGCAGGTCGGGCTCCTCGGCGCCGGCACCCTCATGGCCATCCTCTGGGTCTACGGGAACCAGATCGTCCCCGAACAGGACCAGCTCTTCGTCATGCAGGCGGCGGACCGCCTGAACGTCGGCAACTACGAGGACTTCCAGCCCGGCGGGTACCTCTCCATGTACCCGAACCAGACCGGCCTCCTGCTTCTGGAACTGCTTCTGACGAAGCTCTTCGGCGGCATGAATTATGTCGTCTTTGAGGCGATGAACGGAGAGGCGTACATCGCGACCCTGCTCCTGCTGCCGGCCCTCGCCGGCAAACTGGGGGCCACGCCCTTCGAAAAACTCCTGACCCTTCTGGCGGGGCTCTTTACGCTGCCCCTCTTGTTCTATACGTCGTTCCAGTACGGCAACCTCCTTGGCCTCGCGCTGGCCCTCGGTGCCATGTGGTTCGAACTGAACTACCTCGAGACCCATAAGGTCCGGGATCTCGTCCTGACGGTGCTCCTCATCGCCGCGGCGTCCGCGGTCAAGAACAACTACCTCATCTTCCTCGTGGCCATCGTCCTGCACGCGCTGGCGGAGGCCCTGCGGAAGAAACAGCTGCGCAACACGCTGGTGGCGGTCCTGGTCATCGCGGTCTACGCGCTCCAGTCCTGGGGCACGACGGCGGCGCTCGAGCATAAGACCGGCGGAGACCTCTCGAACGGTGTCTCCACCATGGCCTTTGTGGCGATGGGCCTCCAGGTGAACCCCGTCAAGTGCGACGGCTGGTACAACGAATTCAACAAAGAGTCCTACATCGAGAGCGGCTATGACGCGGAGAAACAGGGAGAACTCGCGAAGGCGAGCATCTCCGATTCGGTCTCGTACCTGAAGTCGCCGTCCAACGCGGGCCGTTTCTTCCTGCGGAAGAACGCGTCTCAGTGGGCGGACCCCCTGTTCCAGAGTCTCTGGACCTCGCAGGTCCGGCAGACGCAGAACGAGCGGCCCGGCTGGCAGAACCGCGTTTTGAGCCCGAAGGGCTCCACGGCCCTCGGACAGTTCCTCGACGTCCTCCAGTTCTGGGCGTACGCCGGAGCGCTGTTCTACCTGATCTTTGCCCGGAAGGACAAGCAGTTCTTTGACAGTCTGCTCCTGCAGATCACCGTGCTCGGCGGCTTCGTCTTCCACTGTGTCTGGGAGGCGAAAGGCCAGTACACCATCTCGTACTTCGTCCTGCTCCTGCCGCTCGCGGTGCTCGGCTTCTCTGCGCTCCTGTCGTGGATCGCCGAAAAGACCCGGGAAAAGAACTTCGGCAAAGAGGGGAAGGGAGACCTCGTGAAAACGGGTGTCCTGGCGGCGGTCCTGCTGCTGGCGGTCCTCCTGCCCCTGACGCACGGCTTCGACTGTCTCTCGGAAGGCAGCTCGGCATTCGCGGCTTACCTTGGCAGCTGAGACTTCGGTCCGGTTCGAGGTCATAGAAACGTCATTATGAGAAACCATACTTTGCAATAAAGAGGCAAACCAACATGAACAACCCTGTTTTGTATATCGTCGTTCCCTGCTACAACGAGGAAGAGGTGCTCCCCGAGACCTCGAAGCGTCTGAAGGCCAAGCTTTCGGACCTCGTCGCTGCGGGCAAAGTGTCCGAAGACAGCCGCGTCCTCTTCGTGGACGACGGCTCGAAGGACCGGACCTGGGAGATGATCCGCGCTTACCACGAGGACGACCCCCGTTTCTCCGGCGTCAAACTGTCCCGGAACCGGGGGCATCAGAATGCCCTGCTGGCCGGTCTCATGACGGCGAAGGACCTCGCGGACTGCACGGTCTCCATGGATGCCGACCTGCAGGATGACATCAATGCCATCGACGGCATGGTGGACAAGTACCTGGAAGGCTGCGACATCGTCTACGGCGTCCGCTCCGCGAGAGACACCGATACTTTCTTCAAGCGCTTCACGGCGGAAGGGTTCTACAAATTCATGGAGGTCATGGGCGCCGAAGTGGTCTTCAACCACGCGGACTACCGTCTCATGAGCAAACGGGCCCTCGAAGCCCTTTCTGAGTACGAAGAGGTCAACCTCTTCCTGCGCGGCATGGTCCCGATGATCGGGTACAAGACCGATACCGTCGAATATGAACGCGGCGAGCGGTTCGCGGGCGTCAGCAAGTACCCTCTCAAAAAGATGCTGGCCTTCGCGCTCGACGGCATCACCTCGCTGTCCGACCGGCCCATCCAGTCGATCCTGACGCTCGGCCTCGTGACCACGGCCGGCGGCGCGGCGTCTCTGCCCGTCTCACTGGCGCGGTACGCGAAGTCCGACCATGATAACGATACGGCGCTCCTCCAGTCCAGCCTCTGGACCGTGGGCGGCCTCGTCCTGACCTCACTCGGCATCGTCGGCGACTATGTCGGGAAGATCTATCTCGAAACGAAACACAGACCGCGGTACTTCATCGCGGAAGTCCTCGACAACCATAAGAACTGACTGGCGGCCGGCTGGAGCTCAGCCGGCTTCCTTCCTATAGAAAGGTCGTGCAGCCAATGAAGTATTCCCCGATGCTGCGGGAGATCAAACAGTATAAGACCGCAACGGCAATCACCCCGCTCTTCACGGCCCTCGAGGTCGTCATGGAGGTCCTCATCCCGTACGTGACCGCCATGATCATCGACCGGGGCATCAGCGCGGGCAACATGGGCAACGTCCTGAAATACGGCGCTGTCATGCTCGGTATGGCTGCTCTGAGCCTTATGTTCGGCATCGGAGCGGGCTGGTTCGGCGCGTACTCGTCCACGGGTTTTGCGCGGAACCTGCGCAAGGCGATGTACGAAAAGATCCAGACCTATTCCTTCTCGAACATCGACAAATTCAGCACGGCGGGCCTCATCACCCGGATGACGACAGACTGCACGAACGTCCAGAACGCGTTCCAGATGATCCTGCGCATCGCGGTGCGCGCGCCGCTGATGCTCATCTTCAGCCTTGTGATGTGCCTCATCATCAACAAACAGATCTCTCTCATGTTCCTCGGAGTCCTGGTGCTCGTCGCCGTCATCGCCGCCACCCTCGGCATGAAGGTCATGCGCCTGTTCCGGGAAGTCTTCAAACGGTACGACGACCTCAACGCGAGCGTCCAGGAGAACGCCTCCGCCATCCGCGTCGTCAAGGCCTTCGTCCGGGAAGACTACGAAGATGAGAAGTTCATGAAAGCCGCGTTCAACCTCTACGACCTGTTCGTAAAGGCGGAGAAGCGGATGGTCATCATGATGCCCGGGATGATGCTGGCGATCTACGCCGTCATGATCGGCATCGGCTGGTTCGGTGCCCACTTCATCGTCGAGGGCACGATGACCACGGGTACTCTGACGTCGCTCTTCAGCTATGTCATGAGCGCCATGTTCTCGATGATGATGCTCGCGGCCATCCTCATCATGCTGACGATGAGTGCCGCGTCCGCCGACCGGATCACGGAAGTCCTGACCGAAGAGCCGGACATCGTGAACCCGGAGCACCCGCTTTATGAGGTGCCGGACGGCAGCATCCGGTTCGATAACGTCCATTTCACCTACAAGAAAGACGGGGAAGGGGACGAGAACCTGCACGACATCGACCTCGAGATCCGTTCCGGCGAGACCATCGGCATCATCGGCGGCACCGGCTGCGGAAAGTCGACCCTCGTGAGTCTCATCAGCCGGCTCTACGACCCCGACCCGACCCCGGAAGGCGCGGTGCGCCCCTACGGCGGCGTCTATGTCGGCGGCCACAACGTCAAAGAGTACGACCTCGACACCCTGCGCGACAAGGTGTCTGTGGTCCTTCAGAAAAATGAACTGTTCTCCGGCACGCTCATCGAGAACCTTCGATGGGGCAAGGAGGACGCGACCGAGGAAGAGTGTGTCCGGGCCTGCCGGATCGCCTGCGCCGACGAGTTCATCCGGGAGATGCCGGACAGCTATCAGACGCACATCGAGCAGGGCGGCACGAACGTGTCCGGCGGTCAGAAGCAGAGGCTGTGCATCGCCAGAGCGCTGCTGAAAGACCCGAAGGTCCTCATCCTCGACGACTCCACGAGCGCGGTCGACACCGCGACGGAAGCGCGCATCCGCAAGAGCTTTGCGGAAGACATTCCGGAGACCACCAAGATCATCATTTCCCAGCGGATCGTGTCCGTCCAGGACGCCGACCGTATCATCGTCATGGACGACGGCGGCATCGACGCCTTCGACACCCATGAGAACCTGCTTCAGAACAACGAGATCTATCAGGAGATCTACGACACCCAGATGAACGGTGGCGGAGACTTCGACGAACCCCAGTAAGAAAGGAGGGAGTTCCGTGGCACAGGCAGCAACGGCTGAACAACAGAAACCGAAAACCGTCGGACGCGGAAACCGACCTCCGAGAGGGGTCATGATGCGCGGCGGCGAAAAGGTCAAGGACCCGGGCAAACTGTTCAAGCGGGTCTGGAACTACATGATGGCGGGGTACAAGTGGTACTTTGTCATCGTCGTCATCTGCATCATCCTGTCGGGCGTCGCGACCATCATCGGAACGCTCTTCATGCGGACCCTCGTCGACGACTACATCGTCCCGCTCACCAAAATGGCGGACCCGGACTATGGACCGCTCGCGGAGGCTGTGCTCAAGATGTGCGGCGTGTTCCTCATCGGCGTGTTCTCCTCGTGGCTTTACAACCGCCTCATGATCAACGTCACACAGGGGTCCCTCCGGAGACTCCGTGTGGACCTGTTCCACAAGATGGAATACCTGCCCATCAAATATTTCGACACGCACTCGCACGGCGACATCATGTCGGTCTACACGAACGACGTCGACACCATGCGGCAGCTCATTTCCCAGAGCGTCCCGCAGATCATCAACTCGACGATCACGTTCCTCATGACGTTCGTCAGCATGATCGTGCTGAGCGTGCCGCTCACCCTGCTGTCCATCTTCATGGTCATCGTCACTCTGGTCGTGTCTCTGAGCCTCGCGAAGGTCTCCGGCAACTACTTTGCCGAACAGCAGACGCGCCTCGGCGACACGAACGGCTACATCGAAGAGATGGTCAGCGGGCAGAAGGTCATCAAGGTCTTCACCCATGAACAGAAGGCCATCGAAGGCTTCAACGACAAAAACGACGCGCTCCGGGAGAGTGCCAACAACGCGAACAAGATCGCCAACATCATGATGCCGATCAACGCGAACCTCGGGAACATCTCCTATGTCCTCGTGGCCATCCTCGGCGGCGTCCTTGCCCTCAGCGGTCACTTTTCCCTGACCATCGGCACGCTCATCTCGTACCTGACGCTGAACCGGAACTTCAGCCAGCCCATCACGCAGATCGCCATGCAGGCGAACGCCATCATGATGGCTCTGGCCGGTGCCCAGCGCGTCTTTGACATGATGGATGCCGAACCGGAAGTCGACAACGGGTACGTCACGCTCGTCAATGTGACCGAGGACCGGGACGGCAACCTCGTCGAGTGCGAGGAACGTACCGGACGCTGGGCCTGGAAGCACCCGCATCAGGCCGACGGCACCGTCACCTATGAAGAACTGAAGGGCGCTGTGACGCTGAACGGCGTCGACTTCGGTTACAACGACGACAAGATGGTCCTGCATGACATCCAGATGTACGCGATGCCGGGTCAGAAGATCGCTTTCGTCGGTTCCACCGGCGCCGGAAAGACCACCATCACGAACCTCATCAACCGGTTCTACGACATCCAGGACGGCAAGATCCGCTACGACGAGATCAACATCAACAAGATCAAAAAGGCAGACCTTCGCCGGTCCCTCGGCATGGTCCTGCAGGATACCCATCTGTTCACCGGGACCGTCATGGACAACATCCGGTTCGGACGGCTCGACGCGACCGATGAAGAGTGTATCGCCGCGGCACAGCTCGCCAACGCCGACACGTTCATCCGCCGGCTCCCGGACGGCTACCACACCATGCTCAAGGGCGACGGCGGCAACCTGTCCCAGGGACAGCGCCAGCTCCTGGCCATTGCCCGCGCGGCCGTGGCCGACCCGCCGGTCCTCATCCTCGATGAGGCGACGTCCTCGATCGACACCCGTACGGAACAGCTGGTCCAGCAGGGCATGGACGCCCTCATGGCCGGGCGGACGACCTTCGTCATCGCCCACCGTCTGTCCACGGTCCGCAACGCCGACTGCATCATGGTCCTCGAACAGGGCCGGATCATCGAGCGCGGCAGCCACGACGACCTGCTCAAACTGAAAGGCCGTTACTACGAACTCTACACCGGCAACAAGGCGGAAGTGCCGCCGAATTTCCCGTCGGAACTGCAGACGGATGCCGAGTACCTGGAGGAAACATAAGCAAATGAAACCCTCGGAAGCTTTGGAAAAACTCATCCTCGTCACCGTGGATGACAAAGAGATCGGTTCCCTCGGAAAAGAAGAAGTCCATCGGGAAGGCCTGCTGCACCGGGCCTTCTCCGTGTTTCTCTACGACGGGGAGCGGATGCTCCTGCAAAAACGGGCGGACGGAAAATACCATTCCGGCGGCCTCTGGACCAACGCCTGCTGTTCTCACCCGAGAGCGGGGGAGGCGCTGGAGGATGCCGTCCACCGTCGCCTGATGCTCGAATGCGGCCTCGACACCGAGGTGAAAGAACTGTTTTCCTTCACCTACCGGACGAAGTTCGCGGACGACCTTTACGAATACGAATATGACCACGTCTTCCTCGGGACCTATGACTCGTCCCTGCCCATCCGGATGGACCCGGAAGAGGCGTCGGAATACCGCTGGGTCGGACTGTCTGAACTGAAGCAGGAACTCCTGCTGCAGCCGGACACGTTCACGAGCTGGTTCCTTATCGCCGTCTCGAAGGTCCTGCCGGTCATCGAGCAGGAGAACGCGCTCCGGTACCAGGAAGCGCAGGAAATACAGAGGGTCGGCGAGGCCGGCCCGGAAAGAGAGGCATGACGCAATGACCTTTTACATGCCGACACGCGTCTATGAAGAAGAGAACTGCGTGGCAGCCCATGCCGCCGAACTGGCCGCCCTCGGAACGAAGGCGATGCTGGTGACCGGCCGCCGTTCGGCCAAAGTCAACGGCTCGCAGGCCGATGTGGCCGCGGCGCTGGACACGCAGGACATCCCGTACCTCGTCTTTGACGAGATCGAAGAGAACCCGTCCATCGAGACGGTCATGAGGCCAGAGACGTCGCCGTCCGCGAGGGCGCCGACTTCTTCATCGGCATCGGCGGCGGTTCGCCGATGGACGCGGCAAAAGCCATCTCCCTGATGGCGAAGAATCCGGAAAAGGATGCGTCCATCCTCTTTCAGAACGACCCGGACGCCGACTGGTATCCGGTGGCGGCGGTCCCCACGACCTGCGGGACCGGCTCCGAAGTGACCGGCGTCTCGGTCCTGACCATCCATGAGAAAAAGACCAAGAGCAGCATCGCGTACCGGATCTTCCCGGAACTGGCGCTGGCGGACCCGAAGTACCTGGAGCACGCTCCGGCGAAGGTCCTCCGCAACACGGCGATGGACGCTCTGTGCCATCTGTGCGAGAGTTACATCAACTCGTCCGCCACGGACTACAGCCGCATGTGTGCGGTCAAGGGCCTCGAAGTCTGGAGCCGCAGCAGGGCGTTCCTGACGGACGCCTCTGCCGAAGCGGACGTGCAGACCTGCGCAGACCTCCTGCGGGCTTCCACCTTTGCCGGCATGGCGATCGCCCAGACCGGCACGTCGCTCCCGCACGGCCTCAGCTACGGCCTGACCTATTATCTCGGCGTGCCCCACGGGCAGGCCTGCGGCCAGTTCCTGGCCGGGTACCTCGCCGAGGCGGACCCGGAGGACGCGGCGTTCGTCGTGAAGACCGCCGGCTTTGAGACCCTCGCCGAACTGAATGACTTCTTCGCGGCTTCCTGCGGCGTCGTCGACGTCCCGGAAGACACCCTGGGCGCCATCGTGGCCCAGCTCGCCGCCAACCCGGCGAAACTGAAGAACGCTCCGTTCGCGGTCGATGAGAACGTCCTGCGGCGGATCGCCAACCATAACCATCACTAACGAAATCGGGAGGCAGCCAAATGCCATCAAAACTCAGGCAGTTCATCGACGGGGAAGACATGTCAGTCATCCTCCGTCAGGAAGAGGACCTGGGGGCGACCGATTCCTACCGCAAAGTCCCGGCAGTGAACGCGCCCCTCGAGCAGGGCCTGACTGCGTCTGAAGTGCGGGAACGCAAACAGAACGGCTATGCCAACGTGTCCGGTGAAAGGAACACGAAGAGCGTTTCCGAGATCATCAAAAGCAACGTATTCACCTACTTCAACGGCATCTTCATCGTGCTCGCCGTCCTCATGTTCGCGGTGGGCGCCTGGAAGAACTGTGTATTCCTGTTCGTCGTCGTCACGAACACGCTCATCGGGATCATCCAGGAACTGCGGTCGAAGCATGCCGTCGACAAACTGACCATCCTCGCGGAGGGCAATGTCACCGCCATCCGGGACGGTCAGAGGGTCGAAGTCCCCACCAGTGAACTGGTCCGGGACGACATCGTCGAATTCAAGAACGGCGACCAGATCTGCGCCGACGCCGTCGTGCGGGCGGGGGAGATCTCGGTCAACGAAGCACTCCTGACCGGTGAGTCGGACGCCATTCCAAAGGCGCCCGGCGAGACCCTCAAGTCGGGCAGTTCCTGCACGTCCGGACGCTGCATCGCGCAGCTGACCCGGGTCGGCAGTGAGTCCTATGCGTCCCGTCTGACCCATCAGGCGAAGAGCAATGTGGAAGCGGCCAAGTCCGAAATGATGCTCTCGCTCGACCGACTCATCAAATTCATCGGCATCGCCCTCGTCCCGATCGGCATCGCGCTGTTCATCAGCCAGAAGACCAAGGCGGACCTGTCGGTGTCGGAAAGCATCGTCTCGACGGTCTCCGCCCTCATCGGCATGATCCCCGAAGGCCTGTACCTTCTGACCAGCGTCGCGCTCGTCCTGAGCGTCATGCGGCTGTCGCGCCGGAAGGTCCTCGTCCGGGACATGAACTGTGTTGAGACCCTTGCCCGGGTCGATACCCTCTGCGTCGACAAGACCGGTACCATCACGGAGCCCGGCATGGACGTCGACGAGCTCGTGTGTCTGAACCCGGACCGTTTCCCGGAGGACATCGTCCGGGAGATGCTCTACGCCTACTACGGCACCATGGATGCCGACAACGACACCGCGGTGGCGATGAACGCATACTTCCGCGACAACGACGCGGCGAACGCCTATGACACCGGCCGGTTCCAGCCGACGCAGGTAGTGCCTTTCGCCTCGGAGACCAAGTGGTCGGCGGTCACGTTCGGGCCGTCCGACACGTTCCTCATCGGCGCGCCGGAATTCATCCTGAAAGAGCACGCGCCCATCGTCACAGAATACGCGAAGCCCTGGACCTCGAAGGGCATGCGGGTCCTGCTGGTCGCCTACTGCAGAGGCTCTGTCGTCGACGCGGCCGGACGGCCGTTCGTGGACCCGGACCGGGTCGAACCCGTGGCCTTCGTCTGTATCCTGAACCGCATCCGGAACCAGGCACCGGAGACCTTCTCCTACTTCGCCGAACAGGGCGTCACGGTCAAGGTCATCTCCGGGGACAATCCTGTCACGGTCTCGAATGTCGCGAAACAGGCGAACATCGAGAACGCGGAAAACTATGTCGACGCGACGACGCTGGACACGCCGGAGAAACTGAACGACGCGGCGACCCGTTACACGGTCTTCGGCCGCGTGACCCCGCAGCAGAAACTGGCGCTGGTCAAGGCGCTGAAGGGCGCCGGCCACACGGTCGCCATGACCGGCGACGGCGTCAACGATGTCCTCGCGCTGAAGGAGGCCGACTGCGGCATCGCGATGGCCTCCGGGTCCCAGGCGGCATCCCAGATCTCCAAGCTGGTGCTGCTCGACTCCGACTTCGCGTCCATGCCGTCCATCGTGGCGGAGGGCCGTCAGGTCATCAACAACATCCAGCGCTCGGCGTCTCTGTTCCTCGTCAAGAACATCTTCTCGTTCCTGTTCGCGCTCATCACGCTGTTCATCGCCTTCCCATATCCGCTTCTGTCGAACCAGATGTCCATCATCAGCGGACTCACCATCGGCATCCCCGGTTTCTTCCTGGCGCTGCAGCCGAACGCCACCCGCATCAAAGGACGGTTCCTGCCGAACGTCCTGTTCAAGGCGGGCCCCGGCGGTCTGACCGACGTCCTGCTCATCCTCGGCGTCGAGTTCTTCGCGTTCGTGTTCCGTTTCGAACTGCCCGAACTCTACTCGGTGGCCCCCGTCGTCATGCTGACGGTCGGCGTCGTGTTCCTCTACATGATCAGCCGTCCGGTGGACCGCTACCGCCTGACCATCTGGTCGCTCGTGGCAGTCGCCTCGCTCATCATGGTCCTGGTGGTCCCGTACTCGCCGCTGCGCGACTGGGTCTACATGGAACCCATGACGACCCGTACGGTCCTCATCACACTCGTATTTGTTGCACTGGCGTACCCCACCATGTGGGTCCTTATGAAAGCCTTCGACAAAGCAAGAGAACTCGTTGAAACCCGCCGCGCGCAACATACTGCCGGTAAACTCTGATAACACGGAAAAGAAGTACTGCGACCGCTTTGGTTGCAGTGCTTTTTTGTCAGTTGACCATATCTGCTTATTTTTAGACATGTTTTAGAAAATGTCCTCTGTACATCGCTCGGGAAAAAGCGTAGTATGCGAGGGACATAAAGCGGAAAGGAAGCGTATGAAAATGGAACGGCGTGAAAAACGTCTGAACGTGTTTGAGCAGGAGGCAATGAAACGAGAGCTGGAACAGGTGCTGAGGGAGTTCCTCGCAGAGCGGGACATCCGTGCGCTCAGCTGGGACGAACTGCTCTACGTATTCCTGACGAGCGCCGTGTTCGGAAGTCTGGTGGAAACTCTCTGGTGCCGCCTTTCGAACGGCTTCTGGGAACGAAGGACATCCGTCATTTACGGGGACCTGAGTTTTGCGGAGGCGATCGGCGGGGTCTTTCTGACGGTTGTTCTTCGAAACGATCTCGACGCGAAGCCGGGCGACATTTTCGTGAAGTCTCTGTTTTGGGGAAGTGTTCTGGAATACATCATGTCCTGGGGCGAGGAGACCTTTACCGGTTACCGGTCCTGGGACTATTCGGACCGTGCGCTCAACCTGAATGGACGGATCTGCGCGCTCTATTCCGGATTCTGGGGCGCGCTCGGCATCGCCTGGGCGAAAGGGATCTATCCCGGTCTTCGTACGGTTTATGAACGGATCCCAGGACGGATGAAGGGGCCGATCGCCATGGCAGCGATCCCGCTGCTGGTTGCTGACATCGCGGTATCGATCATCGCGAAAAACCGGTTTACCGATCGTCGCGCCGGGACCCCGGCGGCTAACGCGTTCGATGAGTGGGTAGATGCTCATTTTCCGGATGAGATGGTCATTCGGGCATATCCGAACTCGGTGAAGGTGGACAAAGACGGAAATGCCGAAGAGGACACTCTGAACGGAACGAACGCACGGGCGTTGGAAGAAGACACTTTGAAGGCAAAACTGAAAGTCCTTGACCACATGAGTGACGAAGAAAAAGCAGAATGGTTCGAAGCGCTTCGGGTCTCTCTGCAGGAAAAGACTCGCATGGTCGAAGACTCTGTTCTGGAGAAGACCTATGAGGCCGGAGGCGTTCTTCGGGAAAACCTTTTGCAAAAGTCGGAAGAGCTGCAGACTCGTGTTTCACTGACTGCTCCCGAACGGACCCGTCAGGTGCTCCACATCCTCTCTGACATGTTCCTCCACCGATGAACAGGAACAATTCGTACCCGTCAACCATAAGCTTTTTATCCGGTTTTACAGATGTCAGAAAATGATATTGCAAAAGCGTTCGGAATGGTGTATTGTGGTCGTTAATTGTTGTGGATTGTACAAAATCTTGTTCGTACAAGGAGGTTCTATGAAAGTATTGATTCTGGCCAATGGTACCGGCGGGGGGCATATGGCGGCGGCATATGCGCTGCAGGAGGCCTTTGAGGCGCGGGGACATGAGGCGACCGTGCTCGACCCGTTCTCGCTGCTCGGCGAGGTGCGGGGGAAACTGAAGAGTGGGTTCGTCAACAACCTGTACATCCGGTCCGTGCAGTTCGTGCCGCACCTGTTCGGCTTCGTCTACAGCCTTGGGGCGATGTACTGGCGTCTGTTCCGGAACGTCCCGCAGGTGAAGTCCCCGGTGTACTACAGCAACCGAAGCGTCTGGAAACCTCTCGAAGCGCTGTTCCAAAAAGAGCAGTACGATGCGGTCCTGACGACGCATCTGTACCCCGGTGAAATCATGGCCGGCATGCGCGCGCACGGGTACAAGGTCCCGCCGACCTACTGGATCTCAACGGACTACGACTGCATCCCGTTCACGGAGGAAGCAGCCTGTGACCATTACATCATCGCGCACCCGGAACTGGTCCCGGACTACCTGCACTGGCACATCCCGGAGGAGTGCATCCATCCGCTCGGCATCCCGGTCCGCGCAAAGTTCGCCGAGCCGGCGACCCGGGAACAGGCGAAGCGTGAGCTGGGCCTGAACCCCGACAAGCATTATTTCCTGATCTCCGGCGGCAGCGTCGGGTCCGGCAAACTGGTGGAGGCGGTCACGCTGCTCGCCACCCATTACCGGGACCGGGAGGACGTAGAGTTCATCGCCATCTGCGGAAAGAACGAGTGGATCTACCGGCAGATGAAAAAGCTGTTCTCCCGCAAGGTCCACATGCTGCGGCACACGGACCGGATGGCCGAGTACATGCGAGCCTGCGACGCGGTCATCACGAAGCCCGGCGGACTCTCCTCGACGGAGGCGGCCGTCACCGGGACCGCGCTCATCTTCATCTCGCCGATCCCCGGAGGACCGGAGACCGCGAACATCCGCTTCTTCGAACGGCACGGGATGGCAATCTACGCCGAGACCGTCGCGCTGGAGCTGACGAACCTCGTGCAGGAACTGCTGTCGCAGCCCGCCGAGGTGGAACAGATGGCCCATCGCCAGCGGGAAACGGTCAACGCGGATGCGGCAGGGGACATCGTTTCTCTCGTGGAAAACTGCTGTGCCGCGAAGAGAACCTAAACACATGTGAATGCTTTTTCGGAGCTCCGTTGCAACGGGGCTCCTTTTTTGTGCTTTCCAGCGGTACATTCGCTATATTTTGTGGAGTTGTTCCTTGTTTTATACAAGATACAATGTTATAATTTAGTGATTATAGTTTGTTGACATATCCCGGAGGAATCCTGAATGTATAAAAAATCGGTCTTTTCCTGGCTGAAGCACTGGGACTTCATGCTGCTCGACTTCCTGGCCATGCAGCTGAGTCTGATGACCGCCTACGCCATTTTCAAGGGCAGCCTCGTCTACACGTCCGACGTGTACCGCATCGTGGCGCTCTCCCTGTTCGTCTCGCAGTTCCTGGTGGTCTTCTTCCTGCAGACCTTCAAGAACATCCTGAAGCGGGGCTACTACCTCGAATTCGTGGCGGCGTTCAAGCACATCATCGGCGTGGTCCTCGTCGACCTGGCCATGCTGTTCTTCCTGCATTATTCCGGTCTCTTCTCCCGAAAGATCTACATCACGATGGTCGGCATCTATTTCGTCCTGTCGTACCTCGCCCGCATCGGACACAAGACGTTCCTCTACAAGACGAACAAGGTCACCGAGGGCAACCGGTCGGTCGTCATCATCAGCACGTCGGCCATGGTCGACAGCATCGTGGAGAATTTCAGCCTGCCGCAGTTCCACAACTTCAAGATCGTCGGTGTCCACATCGTGGACGAAGTGGCACCGTTCAAGAGCTTTGGCGATATACCGGTCCTCGGCGCAGACGACGACATCCTCGATTTCATCTGCCACGGCTGGGTCGATGAAGTCTTCATCCGTGTCCCGGAAGAGATGAGCGTCCCGAAACTACTGACCGACGAACTCATCACCATGGGCATCACGGTCCACAACTGCATCACGACACCGGACGAATTCGGCACCGCCTATGTCGAGCGGTTCGGCAACTACACCGTTCTCACGAACAGTGTCAAGATGGTCACCTACCAGCAGATGTTCTACAAACGGGTGCTCGACATCCTCGGCGGCATCGTCGGATGCATCATCACACTGATCATCGCCATCTTCATCGGTCCGATCATCTTCCTCAAATCGCCCGGTCCCATTTTCTTCAAGCAGACCCGCATCGGGCGAAACGGCAAAAAGTTCAAGATGTTCAAATTCCGCAGCATGTACATGGATGCGGAAGAACGCAAGAAAGAGTACATGGCCCAGAACAAGATGGACGGGCTCATGTTCAAAATGGACGATGACCCCCGCATCATCGGCTCCGAGAAAAAAGGGAAAGACGGGAAGCCGAAGGGCATCGGAAACTTCATCCGAAACACGTCGCTCGACGAATTCCCGCAGTTTTTCAATGTGCTGAAAGGAGACATGTCCCTCGTCGGTACCCGGCCGCCCACAGTGGATGAATGGGAACAGTATGACCTGAAGCATCGTGTCCGCATGAGCATCAAGCCCGGCATCACCGGACTCTGGCAGATCAGCGGACGGTCCAAGATCACCGACTTCGACGAAGTCGTCCGCCTCGACTCCGAGTACATCCGGAACTGGGATCTCGGGTCTGACATCAAGATCATTCTGAAAACCATTGTGGTCGTCCTGAAACGGGACGGAGCTGAGTAAACAGGAAGGAAATGAAACATGGCAAAGACAAAACGTGACAAGACGAAGCGCCGGTCTTCCGCAGACTTCATGATCGCCTCCGGCAACGACGTTCCCTTCAACTATGTGGAATCGTTCAAGTCGCTTCGCACCAACCTGAACTTCATCGCCGCAACGGAAAAGCTCAACACGTTCATCCTGACGAGCGCCATTCCCGGGGAAGGGAAGTCCAATACGGCCATCAACCTCGCCATCACTCTGGCAGAAGACAGCAAGAGCGTCGTGGTCGTCGACTGCGACCTCCGCAAACCGTCTCTGAACCGGTACCTGAAGCTGGGCCGGAATTTCAAGGGCGTCACCGACATTCTGACCGGCAACGCGACCGTGGAAGAAGCACTCATCCAGTTCGAGGACCTCGGCATCCATGTCCTGACGGCCGGCGCCGTGCCGCCGAACCCGTCCGAGATGCTTTCCGCCGAGCCGATGCAGAAACTGATCAATGACCTGAAAGCGGCATTCGACTATGTCATCCTCGACACGCCTCCGGTCTCGGTCGTCACCGACGCCGCCATCCTCGGCCGCTATGCCGACGGCGCGCTCCTCTGTGTCCGTTCGGACTTTGCGCCGAAAGAGACGGTCCAGCTTGCGAAAGAGCGTCTGACCGCGGTCGGCGTCCGCATCCTCGGCGTCGTCCTCACCGGCTTCGACGCGAAGAACGACCACAAGTCCTCTGCCTATTCCTACACTTACGAATACGAATACAAGAGCAAGAACAAGAGTGACAAATAACTGCTATGACTGACCTGCATTGCCATCTGCTGCCCGGCATCGACGACGGCGCGAAAGACCTCGACATGTCTCTGGAGCTGCTCCGACAGGAACGGAACCAGGGTGTCACCAACATTGTCTTTACGAGCCATTTCCGGCCGGACGAGGAAGACCTTCACGTTTACCTGAAGAACCGCAACCGCGCCTTCGGGTCTCTGATGAAGGCCCTGGAACAGCAGGACGGTTATAACTTCTCTTATAAACTCGGCGCGGAAGTCTATTTCTCGCCGACACTCGACCAGCTGGATGTCGGGCTGCTCTGCTTTACGAGGACGCCCTACCTTCTCATCGAGTTCTCCTTCACACGGGAACCGGCTTTCCTCGACCGCATCCTCTTCGACCTGCAGACGAAGGGCATCATCCCCGTCATCGCGCATGTGGAGCGGTATGAATGGCTGAAAGACCGGCCGGACATCCTGTATACCTGGGCGAACGGCGGCATCATCATCCAGTCGAACGCCGGTCCGCTCCTGAGGGAAGGGGAGACCGCCCGGTACATCTCCATGCTGATCGAACACAACATCGTCAAAGTCCTCTCTTCGGATGCTCACCACCCGACCCACCGTCCTGCCGACCTCGGCTCCGGCCTCATGTATGTCTCTCAGAACCTGGGACAGGAGAAGGCGAGAGAGCTTCTGCAGAACGGCAACCGGATCTTCCGGGGAGAAGACGTCATCGATAACCCGCCCACCATGCCGAAACGCCGTTTCGGCAAATGGGTCTGAACCATCAAACACGAAAGGTAGTTTTTCCGCTCTATGGCAGAACAGAAAAAACCAACACCGGTAAAACCGAAAAAAACGACCGCCGTCTCCGAGTCCGGGGAACGGCGCGTCGTGCTGTCTGCCAAGACCGATCCTCTGGCGTTCCTTCAGGAAGAAAAGCAGAAGCTCACGGAAGAGATCGAGAAAGCGCAGGAGACGGACGAAGCCTTAAAAGCTCAGCTCACCAAAAAAGAGGAGCCGGTCTCGTCCGAGTTCACGGTGAACAAGTCCCGCAAGGCGGCGAACCGCGAGGCGGAACAGGCCTGGGAAGACGCGAAGAAACAGATGGCCCAGTGGTCCGAGAATTCTTCGTTCGACTGGCTCAGAGACGATCCGAACGACGAGGAAGACGAGGAAGAGGGCATCCCCATTTCGCGC
The DNA here is from genome assembly GCA_017433225.1 of Clostridia bacterium. Classification (GTDB taxonomy): domain Bacteria; phylum Bacillota; class Clostridia; order Oscillospirales; family Acutalibacteraceae; genus RUG420. The sequence continues at coordinate 38,993 of JAFRHS010000010.1, read as the reverse complement.
GCGAGACGTCAGCCGATCTCGCCGGCGCAGCGCCGCAACCGCGGCTATGACCGGACGAAACAGATCCTTGCCGTGTGCCTCATCTTTGTCGCCATGGCGGTCTCTGTCGGCGGGTTCCTGTTCGACAAACTGGACCTCGTCCAGTTCGACGACGGGGTGAAGACCGAGGTGAAGCCGACGGACACGAGCCTCCTCGACGAGGCGGCGGCCATTACGGAAGAGGAGCTCAAGGGCCTCGAATTCACGAACGACTATCCGATGCTCCCGAAGGGCGAAGTCTTCCGGGACCCCGATGTCATCAACATCCTGCTCCTCGGTACCGACGAGCGGACCACCCGCTTCAATACGAATGCCCGGTCCGACTCCATGATCCTGCTGTCCATCCACACGCGGAACCACACGGTGAAGCTCGTCAGTTTTGAACGAGGCACCGGCGTTCCCATCCTCGAAGGAGAGTACAAAGGCCAGTACGACTGGCTGACCCACTGCTTCCGTTACGGCGGTGCAAACCTCGTCATGGAAGAGATCCAGGCCTGCTACCTCCTCGACTGCGGCCACTACGTCCGCACAAACATCCAGGCGTTCATGAAACTCATCGACGTCGTCGGCGGGGTCGACATCTACCTCTCCGACCGGGAGGCCGATTACATCAACCACTGGTACAATTACCGTTATGCCACGAACCACGTCAAAGAGATGAGCATCCGCGATGAACTCCACGCAGTCGGCGTCGGCAAGAACCATCTGAACGGCGCCACGGCCATGCTCTATGCCCGCTGCCGCGCCCTCGACAACGACTTCGGACGCATGAAGCGCCAGCGGATCGTCATGCAGGCCATCTTCAACCAGATCAAAGACCTCAGCATCCCGGAACTCAACAACCTGCTGAACACGATGCTGCCGCTCATCCAGACGAACTTCAGCAGAGGCGAACTCGCCACGCTGGTCCTGGAAGTCCCCGAGATCATCTCCTCCGACTTCGAGACGATGCAGCTGCCCGAGAGCGGCACCTTCGGCAAGATGTCCGGCATGGAGGGGCGCAGCCTCTTCGCACCGGACTTCGAGCGGAACGCTGCCGACCTCAAGGCGTTCCTGTACGGGTAAATCGCCACAGAAACACCACGAATACCGTTCCAAACGAGCCGTGTCTCCCCGCATCCATCATGGGGCTGACACGGCTTTTTTTGCTGCCGTTGACTTTTTCAACAATTCCCTTCATACGCGTAAAAAAATATTGTACAGATTTCTTGAATTACCCCTTAAAATTATATATACTTGAACTGTTATAGTTTCAGTTCTTTTTAAGGTTTCACGACCGTAAAAGAATGCGAGCAAATCCCGTATTGGAGGAATCGAAATGGAGAACAAAGTACAGAACAATTATCCCACGATAATCGTCCACGGTTTCCTTGGTGTCTGTGAAGGGAAGTACAACTACTTCAACTACATCTTCAGATACTTCGGCGGCTTCACGGGCGATGTAGTCAAGTCCCTCAACAAGAGAGGCTACGAGGTCTACCTGCCCGGTCTCGGCGCGTTCGCACCGGTCTGGGACAGATGCTGCGACCTCTATGCTTACATCTTCGGCGGCACGGTCGACTACGGCAAAGTCCATTCTGAGAAGTATGGCCATGCCCGCTACGGCCGCACCTATCCCGGCGTCCTGAAAGACCTCGGCACGCCCGGCGACCACGCCAAAGTCAACCTCGTCGGCCACTCCTTCGGCGGCCCGACTCTCTGCCTGTTCTCTTCTCTCATGCAGCAGGGTGCGCAGGATGAGATCGACGGCACTCCCGCCGACGAACTCTCTCCGTTTTTCAAGGGCGGCCACGGCGACCTCATCCATTCCGTCACCACTCTGAACGGCACCAACAGCGGCACCACGCTCGTCGAGATGCTCCCGAGATCGGTCCGCAACGGCATCCAGTTCGGCATCAACTCCGTCATCGCCGCCACCGGCAGAAGCGGTTTTGCCAAAGTCATCGACTTCAAGATGGACGAGTGGGGCCTTACGGTCGACCCGGACGAAGCTACGGAAGGCTTCCAGAACCCGCTCGATCTCAAAGACCTCATCAAGAAGAATTCTCAGAGCGACGAGAACATGTTCCACCAGATGTCGGTCGAATATTCGAGACAGCTCGCCGATGAGCGTTACTGCATGAGCCCGACGACCTACTACTTTGCACAGCGCTGTGTCCGGACCCACCCGAACAAGAAGGGCAAGCACAATGCGAACCTGACCAACACGATGCCTCTGTTCGACCTCACTGCTCCGATCATCGGCCGCTACACCAACAAGTCGATGGGCATCGACGAGTCCTGGTTCCCGAACGACGGCATGGTCCCGCTGCCGAGCCAGGGTGCTCCGTACAACATGCCTTCGGTCGACTACTATGACGGCATCAAGGTCGAGCCGGGCATCTGGTACAACATGCCTGTCACCGACAACGACCACGAGTCCATGGTCGGCATGTTCGTCAACAACGACAAGACTGACAACCGGTTCGAGAAGATCATCAAGGCCTTCCAATATCTGCCGGACGCATAAGAGAGGGGAAACAGAAATGGCAACGAAAGCAACCAACTATCCGACCATCCTCGTCCACGGTTTCCTGGGCGTCGATCAGAAAAACTACTTCAGCTATCTCTATCAGTATTTCGGATCCTTCACGAAGGACCTCAGAAAGCACTGGGACGAAGACCTCGGCTATGAAGTCTATCAGCCCGCTCTCGGTCCCTTCACCGGCATGTGGGAACGTTCCTGCGAACTCTATGCCTACATCTTCGGCGGCCGCGTCGACTACGGTGTCTATCATTCCCAGAAGCACGGCATCAAGCGCTTCGGCCGTACCTATGAAGGCGTCCTGAAAGATCTCGGTACGCCCGGCGACCATGCGAAGGTCAACCTCATCGGCCACTCCTTCGGCGGCCCGACCTGCACCATGTTCTCCTGGATCATGACCGAAGGCTGCAAGGAAGAGCTCGAAGCCACTCCCGCTGACGAAGTATCCGAATTCTTCAAGGGCGGCAAGGGCGACCTCATCCATTCCGTCAGCACGCTGTCCGCGACGAACCGCGGTACCGCTGCCACCGTCTTCGCGGGCGACAAACTGCTCCATACCATCTCGAAGACCCTCATGACCGCCGGCGCTTATGCGGGCGATCTCATCAATAACGTCTACGACCTGTACTTCGACCCGTGGGGCGCCATGGAAGACCCGGCGACCTGCAAGTCCAAAGCGTTCGGCAAGGACATGGCTTCGAAACAGGCCGGCATCACCGCCTATGCGGAAGCCTATGACGGCGGCAACATCTGGTATGAGATGAAACCGTCGGTCTCCGACGCCATGCTGGCGGGCTGGAAAGCCAATCCGAAGACCTACTACATCGCCCATCCGGCATGCGGCACGCATCCGACCAAGGCGGGCAACCAGTCTCCGGACGGACACATCTTCCCGCTGTTCAAGATCACCGGCTGGATCCTTGGCAACTACACCAACAAGAATGCCGGCATCGACAAGAACTGGCTCCCGAACGACGGTATCGTCAACACGCCTTCCATGGGTGCTCCCGCCGGCGTTGAGGAGATCGAGTGGACCCCGGGCATGGACGAGTTCAAACCCGGCGTCTGGTACAGACTTCCCCCGCAGAACTGGGACCACCAGGGCTGGGCAGGTATGTTCATCTCCAAAGCCACCTATTACGGCACGCTCGACGCCATCCTCGAATCCATCTACGCGCTGCCGGACGTCAAATAAGATATCCTGAAACAAACAAAAACGCCGCCTCTTACGAGGTGGCGTTTTTCGCGTCGTACTTCGTGGTGTTCGGGCGGGTGATCTTCTGCGTGTAGCGCTCCTCGTTCTGACCGAGCGTGTGAGCGGTGTCGACATTGCCCTCCTCGTCGACGTCCATGGAGTTCGCATAGACCCAGCGCATGTATTCATCCGGGAACTGTTTGTCCATGAGCCGGTCGATCGCGTTCTGCGGCGGGATGTTCTCCTGCCGCTCGTTGAACCGGGCGGCCGCTTCGGCCGACGTGATGCAGTCGTACACGAAGAATACGAAGATGATCCAGAAGAGGATCTTCTTCGGCTTCAGATGGATCTTGTCGAGCAGTTTGTTGAACCCGGGGTAGATGAGCTTTGCCCAGAGGCATCCGAGGAAGCCCCAGAAGAGGGAGTAGAGGAGACAGACCCGGCCGCCGATGTTGAGCGGCATCTGCGAGTAGTCCCAGGCGACGTGGCCGAAGACGAGTTCCATGCCGAGGGACATGATATACTCTGCGAAGGTCAGCCACACGAACGACTTCAGGAACACTCTCCACAGAGGGGTCTCCGTGTCCCGGAAGAGGAGCAGGGTCAGGAGCGTTCCACCGAGACCGTAGGCCAGGCCGAAGGGACCGTAAACGAGCGACTGCCGGCTTTCCCAGTACCCGTTCGTGATGCGCCCGAAGACCATCTCGATGCAGTACCCGATGATGCTGCAGATGATGAGGATCGCGAAGATCTCAAACCCGCTGAGGTACCGGGGGTTCCCCGTGTCAAAGAAGTGCTCCTTGAAATGGTGCCAGCCGTAGTGTTCGCGAGACTCCTCGTCGGACGCCTCACGGGCATTTCGACGAGTGAGTTCCTGCCATTTCGTTTTTATGTCAGCCATATTCTTCACCAGTCCTGTCTGAAATGAGGTTTATATAAATAATGATTTGTACAAGAGACTACTATAGCACGTTTCCGCAATTTTACAAGTGTCTATTTCAAAAAGTTCCGCGAGGATCCCGCAGGGGCTCTCCGGCCGGAACCATTTCCCGAAATCGGTCATCTGTGGTAAACTAGGGGATAGTAGATCGCCCCACGGAGGGGAGGAGGAGACCCTATGACATTTGCGGCAGTGCTGGCCGGCGGCATCGGCAGCCGGATGGGCGCGGAGATGCCCAAACAATATCTGAAAGCGGGTGGGAAACCCATCCTCGTGCGCTCGGTGGAGCAGTTTGCCTGCCGGGACGACCTCGCCTGCGTGCTGGTCCTGACGCCGGAGGACTGGGTCTCGTACACGAAGGACCTCCTCCTGCAGTACGGCATCGGCCCCGGCGATGTACCGGTCACGGTCCTCGCGGGCGGCGCCACCCGGAACGACACGCTGCGCAACGCCATCGACTACCTCGAAGAACACTTCGATCTCGATGACGACTCGGTCTTCATCACCCATGACGCGGTGCGGCCGTTCCTCACGCAGAAAATGATCGACGACAACATCGCGGCGGTCCGTGAGCACGGCGCCTGCGGCACCTGCATCCCCGCCACGGACACCATCGTCGTCAGCGAAGACGGCACGGCCATCTCGGAGATCCCGGACCGCAGCTGTCTTTACCAGATGCAGACGCCCCAGAGCTTCCGACCGCTCAAACTCAAAGCGCTCATGGACAGCCTGACGCCCGAAGAAGAGGCGGTCCTGACGGACGGCTGCAAGATCTATCTTCTGAAAGGCGAACCGGTCGTCATGGTGCCGGGCGCGGTGACGAACATCAAGATCACCTACCCGTCGGACCTCGCGTTCGCTGAGAGCTTTCTGGCCGGGGAGGATGACGCATGAGTGCAATGTCTTCTCTGAAAGAGACCGTCAAGTCGGTCGGATTCCGGGTCTTCGCGTTCTGCTTCGACTGCGGCGCGCGGCTGCCGGTGAAGAAGGACCGCGTCGTGCTCTTCAACCTGATGCACGGCGGCTTTGAGGGAGCCCTTACCGAGACGGAGCGGGAACTCGCGGCATACGCGCCGCTCGACCTCGTGAAAGTGGACCGGAACGACCTCGAACGGGGCGTCGGTCCCATGCTCCGCTTCATGACGAAGGACGCGTTCACCATGGGTCGCGCGAAAACCATTTTCATCAACAACAATTTCTTCCCGTTCGGGTGGGTCCACCCGAACAAAGCGACCACGGTCGTCCAGGTCTGGCACGGTCAGGGCGCCTTCAAAAAGTTCGGGCTCGACATCCCGCAGCCGGAGGAAGTCCGGAAAAAGGAGGTCGGCGCGAACCGTCCGCTCTCGTACGTCACCTGTTCGGCAGAGACCATCCGTCCCATCTATATGAGCGCGTTCGGCCTGCCGGCGAGCAAGATCATCACGACCGGCAACCCCGTCTCGGACTACTTCTTCCGGGAGGAGAACGTGGGGGAGGCCGCGGTGGCAGCGAAACGCAAGGCGTTCGACGCGAAGTTCCCGCAGTGCAAAGGGAAATATCTCGTCCTCTATGCCCCGACGTTCCGGGATGACCCGGACGAGGACGCCAGTCTCCTGTCTCATCTCGATGCCGCGGCGCTGAAGGCCGCCGCAGAGAACGGAGAGGGCAGGAAAGCCGCCCTGCTCATCCGCCTGCATCCGAACGACAGTTCCGGACGGGAACAGCTGCAGGCCCTCACAGAGCAATATGACGACATCCTGGACCTCACGTCCTACCCCGACTCCAACGAGCTGTCCGTCCTCTCGGACGTGCTCATCACGGACTACTCGTCCATCTGCATGAACAACGCGCTGCTCCACAAGCCTGTCGTGTTCTACGCCTACGACCTCGACCGGTTCGAAGGAGACCGCGACTTCTACTACCCCTACGAGGAGACCGTCGGCGGACCCGTCGTGAAGACGATGGACGAACTCTGCGACGTCTTCGCAAAACAGGACTTCCGGACCGACCGTCTCGAGGCGTTCCGCAAACTCCATTTCGGAGTCTTCGACGGCGGCGCCACGAAGGCCATGCTCGAACAGGTCTTGTAATAAGAAAAAACAAACCGTCTGTGTGCCGAAACTATAGGCATACAGGCGGTTTTGTGGTATACTTTCTGCAACTTTTGCAAAACAGTATCCCCTGAAAGGATGAATGAAATGAAGGTCAACGCGAACTTCGACAACCTCGTCCCGAACTATCTCTTCGCGGACGTCGCCAGAAAAACGAATGAGTACATCGCCGCACACCCCGACAAGCCCGTCATTCGTATGGGCATCGGCGATGTGACGCTCCCGCTCTGCAAAGCCGCCGTAGACGCCCTCAAGAAAGGCGCCGAGGACCTGGCCCACAAAGAGAGCTTCAAGGGCTATCCGGATTACGAAGGTTACGATTTCGTCCGGGAAGCCATTTCCAATTACTATAAGAGCTTCGGCGTGGAGGTCGGCGCGGACGAGATCCTCGTCACCGACGGCGCCAAGTCCGACAGCGCGAACCTGCAGGACATCTTTGCCGAAGACAACATCGTCCTCGTCACCGACCCGGTATACCCGGTCTATGTCGACTCGAACATCATGGCCGGCCGCAAGATCATCTACGCGCCCTCCAACGAGGAGAACGGCTTCTGCGCCATGCCCGACAAGAGCGTCCACGCCGACCTCATCTACCTCTGCTCGCCGAACAACCCGACCGGCGCCGCCTACAGCAAAGAGCAGCTGAAAGAATGGGTCGACTACGCGAACGAGAACGACGCCATCATCATCTATGACGCCGCTTACGAGCACTTCGTCGTCGACGATTCCGCCCGCAGCATCTTCCAGGTGGAAGGCGCCCGCACCTGCGCCATCGAGCTCTGCTCCATGTCCAAGACCGCCGGCTTCACCGGCACCCGCGGCGGCTACACCGTCATCCCGAAGGAACTCGAGCGCGACGGCCACAACATCTACAAACTCTGGTACCGCCGCCTGTCCACGAAGTACAACGGTGTGTCCTGGCCGGTCCAGTGCGCCATCGCCGCGGTCTTCTCCGAGGACGGCCTCAAAGAGATCGACGAGAACATCAACTACTACCGCAACAACGCGAAGGTCATCATGGAGACCTTCGACCGCCTCGGCATCTTCTACACCGGCGGCAAGAATTCCCCGTACGTCTGGATCAAGTGCCCGAACGGCATGGGCTCCTGGGAATTCTTCGACTACCTGCTCGAGAACGCGCAGGTCGTCGGCACGCCCGGCGAAGGCTTCGGCGACTGCGGCAAGGGCTTCTTCCGCTTCACCAGCTTCTCCTCTTACGAGAACACGGTCGAAGCCATGAAACGCATCGAAGCTCTGCTCGGCTGAGGTTGATATTTAGGACTCTCCCAACGGGAGAGTCCTTTTTCTATGCCTGGTAGAACCGTAGATCCCGGAAAGGAGAGGGCTTTCTCCCACAAAGAGGTGGTCTTGTACGATGCGCAGCTCGTACAATGTGATGCGAAGGGCGGAAGCCCTGCAACTTTGAATGATGGAGGACCACCACGATGGCTGATTACATCCTGAGCTGCTGTTCGACAGCAGACCTGACGAAAACAGAATTTGAGGAGCGGGACATCCATTATGTCTGCTTCCACTACTATCTCGACGACGTCGAGCACCCGGACGACCTCTATGAGACCATGGACGCTGCCACGTTCTACCAGAGGATGGCGGACGGTGCCATGACCCGGACGTCCCAGGTCAACGTCGAAGAGTTCATCGACTACTTCACGCCGTTCCTCGAAGCGGGGAAGGACATCCTGCACCTCACCCTGTCCTCAGGGCTTTCCGGCGTCTACAACTCCGCCTGCACGGCGCGGGACTTCCTGCTCGAACAGTATCCGGAGCGGAAGATCATCATCGTCGACTCGCTCGGCGCGTCCAGCGGCTACGGCCTTTTGATGCACGCTCTCGCGGACAAGCGCGACGAGGGCATGGACATTGAGGAACTCGCCGCATGGGCGGAGGCCAACAAGCTCCGTCTTCACCACTGGTTCTTCTCGACGGACCTCACGTTTTATGTCCGCGGCGGCCGCATCTCGAAGGCGTCCGGCTGGTTCGGCACCGTCCTCAAGATCTGCCCGCTTTTGAACATGGACGACCGGGGACATCTGGTCCCGCGGTACAAGATCCGCGGCAAGAAGGCGGTCATCCAGGAGATCGTGAACAAGATGGCCGAGCACGCGGAGGGCGGCAAAGACTACACCGGAAAGGTGTACCTCTCCATGTCGGCCTGTGAAGCGGACGCCGCCGAAGTGGCAGCGCTCGTCAAAAAGACCTTTAAGAAGATGGACGGCGAGCCGGTCATCCACAACATCGGCACCACGATCGGCGCGCACACCGGCCCCGGCACTGTCGCGCTCTTCTTCTTCGGTGACGAGAGAACGGAGTAGATCGCCGGGACAAAAAAATTATACTAGTGTACAAAAGCACCCCTCGTGGTATACTTTTCCATGAGGGGTGTGAAATATTATGGCAAAATATAAGAAGTCCATGCAGCGAAGACGCATCATCACGGTGGTCGTCTCCCTGCTGGTCATCTTTGCATTATTGTTCGCGATCATCTCCGGCATTGTCAAAGGTGTCCGGACCGTCAAAAACAAAGTCCACGCGCGTCAGCAGTACGCTGCCACCATGGAGGCGAAGCTCGACAAGATGAGCCTCGAACAGAAAGTGGGGCAGATGATCCTGGCCTATCATCCGGCCAAGGACGACGTCGCGGCGCAGAAGAAATACCAGTTCGGCGGGTACATCTTCTTCGCGAAGTATTTCCAGGACAACACACCGGAAGGTGTCGTGGCCGACATGGCCTCGTTCCAGGAAGTGTCGAAGATCGGCATGCTGCTCGCCGTCGATGAAGAGGGCGGGACCGTGAACCGCATCTCGCGGTTCCCGATGTACCGGGACGAGAAGTTCGCTAGTCCCCAGGAGATCTTCCACGGAGGCGGATGGGACGGCATCGTCGCGGACGCCAAGGAGAAGGCCGCGTTCCTCAAGATCCTCGGCCTCAACACGAACCTGGCGCCGGTGGTCGACGTCCCCTATGACGAAAAGAACTACATCTACAACCGGTCCTTCGGCACGAACCCTGAGGAAGTCGCGGACTTCGCCGAGTATGTGACCAACGAATTCAAGAATGCCAAGGTCATCAGCTGTCTCAAGCATTACCCCGGTTACGGCAACGCGGGCGACACCCACCGGACCGTCATCGAAGACACGAGAGAACAGCAGATCCTCGACACCCGGGACTCCATGCCCTTCCAGGCCGGCATTGCGGCGGGCACGCCCATGATCATGGTGAGCCACACCATCGTCGACGCGTATGACGCGAAGAACCCGGCGTCCCTGTCCAAGGCGGTCCACAACGTGCTGCGGAACAACCTCGGGTTCGACGGAGTCATCCTGACCGACGACCTCCAGATGAGCGGCGTCACGAAATTCGTTGCCGACCCCGGCAAGGTCGCCGTCCAGGCCGTCCAGGCGGGCAACGACATGCTCTGCACCGGCAGCCCGGTCGCCATGTATGACGCCATCCTGCAGGCCGTCAAGTCCGGCACCATTTCCGAGGAGCGGATCAACGAGTCCGTCCTGCGCATCCTTGAGATGAAAAAGACCTACGGTCTCATCGAGCAGAAAAAGTAAATCGCCAAAAAAACGAAAAAAGCCGCCGTCCCGATTGGGACGACGGTTTTACTCATGGCAGCGGAATAGGGATTCGAACCCCAAATAACTGAGTCAGAGTCAGTCGTGTTACCGTTACACTATTCCGCTATATGAGTATTTGATCGGTAAAAAGGAAGTCTGATCAGACAGCGCGCTGGACCTTTCCGGAACGCAGGCAACGAGAGCAGACATAAACTCTTTTCGGAGTACCGTTCTCGACGATCTTGACTCTCATCAGGTTCGGTTTCCAAGCTCTGTTGGACCGTCTGTGGGAATGGGAAATCTTGTTACCAAACTTAACTTCCTTCTCGCAGCAGTAGCATTTTGCCATGTTTCGGCACCTCCTTTTTATCTGACGGGCGACTCCCGTCTCAAATACAGCGTAATAATATTATCATTATGATAATGGAATTGCAAGCATTTTTTTCAAAAGTTCTGTCCCAAGAATAGGCTTGCATTTTCAAGGGCGATTCATTATAATAGAACACGTAACCGAACAAATGTACGCAAAGCTTGGAGGAATCAACTTTGGCAGACAACAAGAAGAAAGCATTAGACACCGCCATCGCCCAGATCGAACGCTCTTACGGCAAAGGCGCCATCATGCGCCTCGGCGACAGCCAGAACATGAACGTGGAGGCCATCTCCACCGGGTCCCTGACCCTCGACGCCGCGACCGGCATCGGCGGTCTCCCGCGGGGCCGCATCATCGAGATCTACGGACCGGAGTCTTCCGGTAAGACCACCCTGGCGCTGCACGCCATCGCGGAAGCACAGAAACTCGGCGGCGAAGCCGCCTTCATCGACGCGGAACACGCGCTCGACCCCATCTACGCCGGCAACCTCGGCGTCGACGTCGACTCGCTCCTCGTCGCGCAGCCGGACAACGGCGAACAGGCCCTTGAGATCGCCGAGCAGCTCGTCCGTTCCGGCGCCATCGACATCCTGGTCGTCGACTCCGTCGCCGCCCTGGTCCCGCGCGCCGAGATCGAAGGCGAAATGGGCGACTCCCACGTCGGCCTGCACGCCCGTCTCATGTCCCAGGCGCTCCGGAAACTGGCCGGTGCCGTTTCGAAGTCCAACTGCATCATCATCTTCATCAACCAGCTGCGTGAAAAGGTCGGCGTCATGTACGGCAACCCCGAAGTCACCACCGGCGGCCGCGCGCTGAAGTTCTATGCGTCCATGCGGATCGACGTCCGCCGCATCGAACAGCTGAAGAGCTCCAAAAACGAATTCATCGGTGCGCGCACCCGCGCGAAGATCGTCAAGAACAAGGTCGCCCCGCCCTTCCGTCAGGCAGAGTTCGACATCATGTTCGGACGCGGCATCGCGAAAGAGGGCGAGATCCTCGACGCCGCCGTCAACCTCGACATCATCCAGAAGAGCGGTGCCTGGTACTCTTACAATGAAGAGCGCCTCGGCCAGGGCCGTGACAACGTCAAGCAGTACCTGCTCGACAACCCCGACTTCATGAAGGAAGTGGAGGATAAGGTCCGCGAACACAACGCTCAGCTCGCCGAACAGGCAAAAGCGGCTTACCGCGGCGGCCAGATGAAGGACGCACCGGTCGCGGAAGAGGCTCCGGCTCCGGAGCGCAAGGCGACCACGGCTGCCTCTGCCAAGGCGAAACTCGACATCACGGTTGACGACGACGAATAATGAAACTCACTGCGAAACCCGGGAAGGGGGAGAAGATCCATCTTTCCCTCGACGGGGAGTACATCGCCACGGTCAACGCGGACTACTGGTTCACCTGCGGCATCAAAAGCGGGTCCGAGGTCACTCCGGAACAGCTCGAAGAACTGCTGACGGAGTCGGCCCGGCGCAAGATGATGAACAAGGCGCTGGACCTTCTCTCCCTGCGGGACTACTCCCGCCGGGAACTGTCCGACAAACTCGTTACGAAGGCCTGGGAGAAAAAGGAACAGAAGGACATGGACCTCGGCAGCCTGAAACAGCAGGCATCCGACATCTGTGACCGCCTCGAAGAACTGGGACTCCTGAACGAGGAGCGGTTTGCCCGGTCCTATGTGGACGAACTCATCCGCCGGAAGCACCTCAGCAAGAGCGGTCTTCGGACCGCGCTCATCCAGAAAGGGGTGCAGCGGGACATCATCGAGACGGTCCTCGAAGAGGTGGATGTCGACCCGGTCGAACAGATCCGCGAACTGCTCGCGACGAAGTTCAAAAACCGGGACCTGTCCGATGAGAAGCAGAAGACCCGCACGGTCAACGCCCTGCTCCGCCTCGGATACCGGTACAACGAGATCCACGCCGCCATGGGCGAGTGGATGGAAAACGAATAAATGACTCTGTCCGGCTTTTGCTTGTTGCGAAAGCCGGACGTTTGTTTTAAAATAGAGACTCACGAAACGAGTCTCATCATCAAACGGTTACAATAATAGCGAGAAAACCTATGAACGACATCAAAGACATTTTTGCGAAAAACCTGTCCGAACTCCGGCAGGCTTCCGGCATGACGCAGCTGGAACTCGGAGAACGGCTGAATTACTCGGATAAAACAGTTTCCAAATGGGAACGCGGCGAGTCCATCCCGGATGCCGGCATCCTGAAGCAGATCGCCGACGTCTTCGGCGTGACGGTCGACTACCTGCTCGACCCGGAACACGGGGCCGACGCTGCTCCCGCCGCCGTCCTCGAAGAGAACGATACCGTCTACCGCCGTCACATGACCATCCGGCGCATCGTCCAGGCCGGTGTGTGGCTTCTGTCCGTCGTCATCATCGTGCTCTGCTGGATCGTCACCCGGAAGTTCTTCTGGCTCATCCTCATCTGGACCCTGCCGGTCAGCTTCCTGCTCAGCATCATCTTCACGTCGCTCTGGAGCCGGAACAAGGGGAGAGACAATTACATCTACATCTCCCTGTTCATCTTCAGCATCCTGTTGGCGATCTACCTCTCCGCTCTCAAAGCGAACCTGTGGATGCTGTTCCTCATCATGATCCCGGTGGAAGTCCTTATGTACTTCTGCTTCAAATTGTATTTCGACAAAAAGAAAAGAACCTGACCGGTCCGGTCAGGTTCCTTTTTATTTCTGATGGGGTTCCGCTTATTCCGGAAGCGCGCCGAGCTGCTGCGCGAAGCTCAGGAAGTAGTCGTGGTAAACGTCTTTTTTGACGCCCATGCCCATGAGGCCGGTGTGGTCGAAATTCGACGGTTCGAACACATACCATTTGCCTTTTTCCAGTGTCTTCGGGTCGACATCGTCGCCGGGCCAGGCGGTGGAGGGCTCGCTGTAAGGCGCGCGGGCACCTTCGGTGTTGACGAAGCCGTCGTGCTCTGCCCAGGTGTCGTGGTCGAAGCCGTAGGACGAGTCGGCATATTTGATGCCGGCGACCGTCATGTTGCCGACGACGCGCGCCATGAGGGAAGCGTCCTTGTCGACGACCCATTTATCGCCGACCTTGTGGGACTTGGCCGCGGGACGGGCGAAGTAGTAGACGTTCGGAAGTGCCACGAGCTTCTCGTTGAGTTCATGCACATATTTGCACTGCATCTCGAAGACGATGCCGCCTTCGCGGTTCTTGTTGTAGTTTTTGATCTCGTCTCTCTTCGAGAACGGGGAGTGGATGTAAAGGCTCTTCTTGTTCTCCGGGTTCGCCATGACGCCCCACTGCTCAAGGTGGAAGTCGATGAGCTGGGAGTTGAAGGGCGATTCACCGAGCATGGCGACCAGCCCCAGGTATCCGGCATGGAACCCTTTCGCTCCGCCGACTCTCATGTAGTCCGCGAGTGTCGTGCCGTTGTTGACACCGGCGAGGGTCGTGACACTGGCGATCCAGTCGCCTTTGCCGCCCTTGAACAGATCGGACAGTTCTTCTTCGGGCGTGCAGGCCCGTTCTTCTTCCGAACCAAAGGCCAGGAGGTTGGCGAACATCCGGGCCGTCGAGCCGCCGAACGAGTGGCCGACGAGGTGGATCTTCGCGTGGTTTCCGGGCGTTCCGATGTCTTTGAGGATGCCGGGATAAGTCCGGCCGTAACGGGCATGCCCGTACTTTTCCGAATGGTACTTGCCGTAGTCGACGGTGCCGCCGACGAGGCGGTAATAGAGTTCACAGGACCGGTCCCACAGGTTGTTGATGGGGCCGACCGCAGGGCCGTAGCACTCAAAGCCGTTCCGGCGCAGATGCCGGACCGCGTTCTTGCCGGGGCCGAATCCCCAGCCGGACAGGAAGCGGCTGACGCCGTCTTCATCGCCATAGCCCATGAAGCCGTGGACCAGGATGATCGGGTACTGGTTGTTGCGTTCCATAGTAAACACTCCTTTTCATTTCGAGGGGAATTGCCATTTCTATTATACGCATACAAATGTCAAAAAGGAAAGGCGAAAACACAGGACAACAAAAAAGAGACATTTGACTTCGCCTCTATCCCTTGACTTTTCGGGGCATGCCAATTAGACTTATATCCAATATAACACTTTAAACCGTTGAAGCGGAAGTAAAGATGACCATGCCTCCACAGAGAGTCCGGGGTGCTGAGATCCGGGCGAAACACAAGTCATCACAATGGGCCGCTGAGGGTGCTGTAAATGAGCAACGCGGGACCTGCGTCAGTGGTCGGGGGTATGCTGGTACCCCGCTGAGTGCACAGCTGTCATGGCTGTGAATCAAGGTGGCAACGCGGATCAGAATGGTTCGTCCTTGGTGGAAATGACATCATTTCCGTCGGGGGCGTTTTTTTTGTGCCTGCGGCGGAGAGGGAGGCAACACGATGAACATTCGACCATCCTTCGACGAGGTGAAGCACATCGCCGGACAAGGCGGTTACAAAGTCCTGCCGGTGAGCTGCGAGATCCTGGCGGACCTCTGCACGCCCATCGAAGTCATGCAGAAACTCAAGAACGTCTCGAGCCACTGCTATCTGCTCGAGTCCGTGGAGGACCGGACGAAGTGGGGCCGGTACACGTTCCTCGGGTTTGACCCGAAACTGGAAGTCACCTGCAGCGGCGGCGACATGCAGATCGGGAACATCCGCGTGAGCACAGAGGACCCGGCGGCGTACATCCGGCAGATCTTCGCCGACTACAAGAGCCCGACCTTCGACTACCTGCCGTCCTTCACCGGCGGCCTCGTCGGCTACTTCTCCTACGATTTCCTCGGCTACAGTGAACCGAAGGTCCGCATGGACGTGGAGGACAGCGAACAGTTCAAAGATGTCGACCTCATGCTGTTTGACAAAGTCATCGCGTTCGACAACTTCCGCCAGAAGATCATCCTCATCTGCAACATGCCGCTCGACGACCCGGAAGCCGGGTACAACAAGGCAAAACTCGAACTGCAGCAGCTGGCAGACCTTCTGAAGTACGGCGAAAAGAAACAGGAACCGGGCGGCAGACTCCTTGGCGATGTACGTCCCCTGTTCGACAAGGACCGTTACTGCGACATGGTGCGGACCGCGCAGAAATACATTTACGAAGGCGACATCTTTCAGGTGGTCCTGTCGAACCGGCTCGAAGCGCCCTTCGAAGGAAGCCTTCTGAACACCTACCGCATCCTGCGGACACTGAACCCGTCACCTTATATGTTCTACTTCTCGGGGACGGATGTCGAAGTGGCCGGCGCCTCTCCGGAGACGCTCGTCAAACTGGAGGATGGCATCCTTCATACGTTCCCGCTCGCCGGGACCCGCCCGAGGGGAGCGACGGAAGAAGAGAAACTCGCCCTCGAACAGGACCTCCTGTCCGACGAAAAGGAGCTGGCAGAGCACAACATGCTGGTGGACCTCGGGCGAAATGACCTTGGCAAGGTCTCGACGTTCGGTACGGTGCAGGTGGAAAAACTGCATTCCATCGAGCGCTTCTCCCATGTCATGCACATCGGGTCCACGGTCCGCGGAGAGATCCGCGAGGACAAAGACGCGCTGGACGCCGTGGCTGCGGTCCTGCCGGCCGGCACCCTTTCGGGAGCGCCGAAGATCCGTGCCTGCCAGATCATCGGCGAACTGGAAAACAACAAACGCGGCATATACGGCGGCGCCATCGGGTACATCGATTTCTCCGGAAACATGGATACGTGTATCGCCATCCGCATTGCCTATAAAAAGAACGGAAAAGTGTTCGTGCGCAGCGGTGCCGGCATCGTCGCCGACTCGGTCCCGGAGAAGGAGTACGTGGAATGTCTCAATAAGGCAGCTGCGGTCATCAACGCTTTGAAACAGGCAGAGGAGGTGGATCTGTGATCCTGCTCATCGACAACTATGACAGTTTTTCCTATAACCTTTACCAGATGGTCGGAGAGCTGGACCCTGACATCCGGGTCATCCGCAACGACGAGATGACGGTGGAAGAGATCCGGGCGCTTCAGCCGGACCGCCTCATCCTCTCGCCGGGACCGGGGCGGCCGGAGAACGCCGGGGTCATCGTGGAGGCGGCGAAGACCGTCTGTCAGGAGATCCCGACCCTCGGTGTGTGCCTCGGCCACCAGGCCATCTGCCAGGCATATGGAGGGGTCATCACTTACGCGGACCGACTCATGCACGGAAAGCAGTCCGTGACGGCCGTCGACGTGGAAAGCCCGATCTTTCGGGGACTTCCGGAACGGATGCCGGTGGCGCGGTACCACTCTCTGGCGGCAGATCCGGAATGCCTTCCGGAGTGTCTCCGGTGTATCGCCCGAACGGACGAAGGGGAGGTCATGGCAGTACAGCACACGCAGTTCCCCATCTACGGTCTGCAGTTCCATCCGGAATCCATCCTGACGCCGGACGGGAAAACCATTTTGAAGAATTTCATCGAATCAGTATAACGACAGGAGGCAACGAACCATGATCGAAGAAGCCATTGTGAAAATCGTCGACAAACAGGATCTCACGTACGACGAGGCGTATGCCGTCATGAATGAGATCATGAGCGGGGAGACCAGCGCGACTCAGAACGCCGCGTTCCTCGCCGCGCTCTCCACCAAGAGCGCAAAAGCCGAGACGACCGCGGAGATCGCCGGATGCGCCGCAGCCATGCGGGAACACGCGATCCCGGTCGAAACCGATCTGGAAGTGCTGGAGATCGTCGGGACCGGCGGAGACCGGGCACACAGCTTCAACATTTCCACGACCTCTGCTCTGGTGGCGGCGGCCGGCGGCATCAAAGTCGCGAAGCACGGGAACCGGGCAGCCTCCTCCTCGAGTGGTACGGCGGACGTGCAGGAAGCCCTGGGCGTCAACATCGCGCAGGATGCCGACAAATGCAGGGAACTGCTGGACGAGGTCGGCCTCTGCTTCATGTTCGCACAGAAGTACCATACCTCTATGAAGTATGTGGGCCCCATTCGCAAAGAGCTCGGTATCCGGACCGTCTTCAACATCCTGGGCCCCCTCACGAACCCGGCCAAACCGACCTACATGGTGCTCGGCGTCTATGACGAGTACCTCGTCCATCCGCTGGCAAGGGTCCTGGCGGACCTTGGCGTCAAACGGGGCATGGTCGTTTACGGAAAAGACCGGATGGATGAGATCTCGGCCAGCTCCGAGTCGACCGTTGCGGAGATCAACAACGGCTGGTACAAGACTTACACGGTCCGGCCGGAAGACTTCGGCCTGACTCGCGGCACGAAGGAAGAACTGGTAGGCGGTTCCGCGGAAGAGAATGCGAAGATCACCCGGGACGTCCTTTCCGGCAGGGAACAGGGGACCCGCCGAAACGCGGTCCTCATGAACGCCGGCGCCTGCTTCTATCTGACCGGCAAGGCCGACACCCTGGCAAAAGGAGTAGAGATGGCCGCGGAGGTCATCGATTCCGGCAAAGCGCTGGAGACGCTGGAACGTTACGTGGAAGCGTCGAACCGGTAAAGGAGGACCTATGGCAACCATTTTAGATGAGTTGGCGATGCACGCCAAAATGAGAGTTGTCGAAGCCAGGAACCGTGAGCCCCTGTCCGTGGTCCGGGAGAGAGCGGAGGCGCGTCCTTTTCCGGATTTCGCCTTTGAAAAAGCGCTTTCGGGACCGGACCTCGCCTTCATCTGTGAGGTCAAAAAGGCCTCGCCGTCGAAGGGGCTCATCGCACCGGAATTCCCCTATGTACAGATCGCGAAAGACTATGAGGCGGCCGGTGCCGATGCCATCTCGGTCCTGACAGAGCCGAGATGGTTCCTCGGGTCCAAAGAATATCTGAATGAGATCGCCGATGCGGTCTCGGTCCCCTGTCTTCGAAAAGACTTCACGGTCGATGAATATATGATCTGGTCCGCAAGGGCCCGCGGCGCTTCGGCGGTGCTCCTCATTTGCGCCATCCTCGATGACGCCCGACTCTGCGCGTTTCGGGAACTGGCCGATGAACTGGGGCTCAGCGCACTCGTGGAGGCCCATGATGAACGGGAAGTGGAGCGGGCGCTGAAAGCCGGAGCCAGAGTCGTCGGGGTCAACAATCGAGACCTCAGGGATTTCACGGTCGATACCGGCAACAGCGCCAGACTCCGGTCACTCATACCGGACGATGTGCTGTATGTCTCTGAAAGCGGTGTGAAAACAGCGGAAGATGTCGCGCAGCTTAGGGCGATGGGCGCTGACGCGGTGCTCATTGGCGAAACTCTGATGCGGGCCGCGGACAAGACCGCCAAACTGGCAGAACTGAGGAGTCGTCTATGAGTGTGCTCGTGAAGACCTGCGGGCTGTCCCGGCCCGAAGACATTGCGTCCGCCAATGAGCTGCGACCCGACTATGTCGGGTTCGTGTTCTGGCCGAAGAGCCATCGGTATGTGACGCCGGAGACGGCAGAAGACCTGCGGGCTCAGCTCGATGACCGCATCCCTGCAGTGGGCGTCTTCGTGGACGCTCCGGTCGAAACGGTGGCGGCCCTGCTGAAGCGCGGGACCATCCAGGTGGCACAGCTCCACGGCCACGAAGACGATGACTACATAACGGCTCTTCGCCAGATGGCGTCAGCGCCGGTCTGGAAAGCGTTCCGGGTGCGGGAGGAAAAAGACATATTGCGGGCGGATGACAGCTCCGCGGACCTCATTCTTCTCGACAACGGTTACGGTACCGGGGAGACCTTTGACTGGTCTCTGCTGGAAGGGGTACATCGCCCATACATTCTGGCAGGCGGCCTCTGCCCCGGGAATGTGGAGACGGCTTTACGCACGTTCCACCCCTTCGGCGTAGATGTCAGTTCCGGCATTGAGACCGATGGACAAAAAGACAAAGAAAAAATGAGGGCGTTCCTGAAAACGGTTCGATCGTTCCCGGAAGCAGCCCTTTGAGCGGACAGGAAGGAGGACCTCTCTATGACCAATCCGGAAGGCCGGTTCGGTGTTCACGGCGGGCAGTATGTCCCGGAAACGCTGATGAACGCGCTTCTCGAACTGGAAGAGGCCTACAACTACTATAAAAACGACCCGGAGTTCAACCGGGAACTTCAGAAACTGTTCGACGAGTACGCCAACCGTCCGTCGAACCTGTACTACGCCGAAAAGATGACGAAGGACCTCGGCGGCGCAAAGGTGTACCTCAAACGGGAAGACCTGAACCACACCGGCGCCCACAAGGTGAACAACGTGCTCGGTCAGGCGCTCCTTGCGAAGAAGATGGGGAAGACACGCCTCATCGCGGAGACCGGCGCGGGCCAGCACGGCGTGGCGACCGCCACGGCCGCGGCTCTCATGGACATGGAGTGCGTCGTTTTCATGGGCGAGGAGGATACGAAACGGCAGGCACTGAACGTTTACCGCATGAAGCTCCTCGGTGCCGAAGTCGTGCCCGTCACGACCGGGACAGCGACGCTGAAAGACGCGGTCTCGGAGGCGATGCGCGAGTGGACCAAACGCATCGACGACACCCACTACTGCCTCGGCTCTGTCATGGGACCGCACCCGTTCCCGACCATTGTCCGGGACTTCCAGGCGGTCATCTCGCAGGAGGCCAGAGAACAGATCCTTCAAAAGGAAGGCAAACTCCCGGACGCGGTCATCGCCTGTGTCGGCGGCGGGTCCAACGCCATCGGCTCCTTCTACCACTTCATCCCGGATGACGGTGTCCGCCTCATCGGCTGTGAGGCGGCGGGCCGCGGTGTGGACACGAAGGAGACGGCGGCCACCCTCGCCACCGGACGGCTCGGCATCTTCCACGGCATGAAGTCTTATTTCTGTCAGGACGAGTACGGGCAGATCGCCCCGGTCTATTCCATCTCCGCCGGACTGGACTACCCGGGGGTAGGCCCGGAGCATGCGAACCTCTATGACACCGGACGGGCGGAGTACGTGCCCGTCACCGATGAAGAGGCCGTAGAGGCGTTTGAATATCTGTCCCGGATCGAGGGCATCATCCCGGCGATCGAGTCGGCTCATGCGATCGCCCATGCCATGAAACTGGCACCGTCCATGGACAAAGACCAGGTCATCATCGTGACGGTCTCCGGCCGGGGCGATAAAGACGTTGCCGCGATCGCGCGCTACCGAGGGGAGGATCTCCATGACTGATATCCGCATTTCAGATGCATTCAAAAACGGAAAGGCGTTCATTCCCTTCGTCACCTGCGGAGATCCGGACTTGGAAACGACCGGGAAGATCGTCCGTGCCATGGCGGAAAACGGGGCAGACCTCATCGAACTGGGGATCCCGTTCTCGGATCCGACCGCGGAAGGCCCTGTCATCCAGGGCGCCAACATCCGCGCGTTGTCCGGCGGCGTGACGACCGATCTCATTTTCGACCTGGTGCGGGACCTGCGAAAGGACGTTGCCGTCCCGATGGTCTTCATGACCTACGCGAATGTCGTGTACTCGTATGGCGCGGAGCGGTTTATCGCCACCTGCCGGGACATCGGCGTCCAGGGGCTCATTTTGCCGGACATCCCTTATGAGGAGAAAGAGGAATTCCTGGACCTCTGCCATGAATACGGCGTGGAACTCGTGTCTCTGGTGGCTCCGACTTCCGCGAACCGGATCGCGATGATCGCGAAAGAGGCGGAAGGGTTCCTTTACATCGTTTCTTCCCTCGGCGTCACCGGCACCCGGACGGAGATCTCCACCGACCTCGACGCCATCGTCAAAGTGGTACGGGAAAACACGGACATCCCCTGTGCCATCGGCTTCGGCATCTCGACGCCGGAACAGGCGGCAAAGATGGGCGCCATTGCGGACGGAGCCATCGTCGGCTCGGCGATCGTCAAACTGGTGGCCGAATACGGCAGAGACGCCGCTGGTCCCGTTGGCGATTATGTGAAGTCCATGAAAGAAGCTCTCAGGAACTCCTGAGGGAACCTGTGGAACAAACTGCTCTGAGTATGGTATACTCAGAGCAGTTTTCGATTTGGAAAAGAGGTACCCCATGGACGAACGCTTGCAAAAACAGCTGGACTTCAGTCTGGAGATCGATAAAGAGAAGAACATCACCCGGCAGACCCATCTGTCCGGCCACGGCCGCGCGGAAAACGACGCGGAACACGCCTGGCATATGGCCATCATGGCGTACTTCCTGAAGGAGTATGCCAACGAGCCGGTCGACATCGAACGGGTCATGATCATGTGTCTCGTCCACGACCTCGTGGAGATCGACGCGGGCGACACCTACGCCTATGACGACGAAGGTCTGAAGACCCAGAAAGAGCGGGAAGAGAAGGCGAGGGAACGCATCTTCGGCATGCTTCCGGACGACCAGTGCGAGGAACTGAATGCGCTCTTCGAGGAGTTCGAAGCGAACGAGACGCCGGAGTCCCGTTTCGCCCACACCATGGACAACCTGCAGCCCCTCATCCTGAACAACTCGAACGACGGGGGAGACTGGGTCCGCCACGGCGTCAACGCCACCCATGTCCTGGGGCGGCAGCGCAAGTCCGCCGACGGCTCCGAGTTCCTTTATAAGAATGTCATCGAGCCGATCGTAAAAAACCATATTGCCAAAGGGCATATCAAAGACGAATAGTATCGAATACGACACCTCCGGGTTGTGAGAAATGCACGATTCCGGAGGTCTTTTTTTGTGACCCTTACCGATTCCTGCCCGTGTATAATAATAGAGGTGTAAATGTTTGTAAGAACGCAAAGGGAGGAAATCGAATCATGACTTATCAGAACAAATACCCCGTCGTCCTGCTCCACGGCATGTTCGGCTTTGGCCAGCAGCAGATCACGAACGATGTCCTGCCGTACTTCGGCCTCTGGACCACGGACGTGCGCAAGATGTTTATCGACATGGGTGTCCCCTGCGTGGCGCCGTCGATGGGTCCGTTCACGTCCGCGTGGAACCGCGCCTGCGAGATTTATGCGCAGCTCTTCGGCGGTACCGTGGACTACGGCAAAGCGCATGCGGAAAAGTACGGGATGAAACGATATGGCCGCACCTATCACAACGCTCTGCTTCCGCAGTGGGGCACGAAAGATGAGAACGGCGACCTCATCAAAATCAACATCATCGGTCATTCCTTCGGCGGCGTCTCCGGACGCATGCTGACGGAACTCATGTCTTACGGCAGCGAAGAAGAACGCGCGGTCACCGATCCGGACGACCTCTCTCCGCTCTTTGCCGGCGGCCATGACGGCTGGGTCCATTCCATCACGACGCTTGCATCGCCCCACAACGGCATGAGTTCGGTGGAAGGCAAAGTGGGTGTGGCGATGCGCCAGATCTGCCGCGCCATCTGTGACGTCATGAACGTCCTCGACGTGACGCCGCTGCGTCCCATCTACGACCTGCAGCTCGACATGTACGGCCTGACGCCGAAGTACTTCGACTTCAAGAACGTCTGGAAAGACAAAGAATTCAAGGACTACATGTTCCACAACAAAGATACCATCGTCTATGACCTGACTTACCAGGGCGCGAAGGAAGCCAACGAAAAGATCACGACCCATGACGACATCTACTACTTCTCGTACCGCGGCTGCCGGACCATGACGGACGGCCTCGGCGAGGAGATCCCGTCGCCGCTCTCGTTCCCGCTTCTGAACGTGCTCGGGTTCTTCATGGGCCGTCAGAAGGAGCCGGACCTCCCGGACCTCAGTTGGCGGAAAAACGACATGGTCATCAACACGGTGTCTGCCGAAGCGCCGGAAGGCGCCCCGCGAGTCGACGGGCTCCTGAGCGGCATGTCCCCGGAACACTATAAGCCCGGTGTCTGGAACGTGTTCCCGTGTGAACTCAAAGATCACATGTCCTACTGTGGCTGGCTCATGGGCAAACGCGGCTATGCGAACTTCTTCAAGGAGATCTACCGCAACGTCTCCGGTGTTCCGACCATCAAGAAATAACGATACAAAGAAAACCTCCGGTCTCCCGTGTGGAAATCGGAGGTCTTTTTTCGTGGTTCGCGATTTACGGTTTGATCGTCGGAGCAGAGGAAGCGGCTTCGTACAGCCCTTTGTAGTAGTCGCCGATCTCCTCCTTGCCCATCGTCCATCCAAGGAAGGACATATGGTCCTTCCACTCGGCGGGGTAGACGTACCAGGTGGCCGGTTTGATGCTCCGCGGGAGCTTCCCGTCCTTCAGGTCCTTCCGCTTCGCGCCGTCGGGCGCTTCGCCGGAAATGGTATTGATGACCATATCGTTCTGTCTCCAGGCTTTGTCCGGAAGCTGCGACACGTCCTGGCGCCCCATAAAGAAGCCCAGGATGTTGATGAGCGGGAACGCCTTGGGACTTGGGATCTGGTTCCCGAAGAGGGTCGGGAAAGACCGGTAACCCCGGTGAGAGAAGTAGTAGACATCGGGCTGTTCCGGAAGGCGGTCGTTCAGCGCGTGCGCGCCCTCATAGGTGAGGTCGGCGACGATCGTGTCCTCCATCTCGAACATATACTTCTTGTAGCCCTGGTCCTGCCAGACATGTTTGAAGTCGCCCTGTTCCGGAGTCAGGCCATACATACCGAGTCCGATGTTGTAGATCGCCCGGCCGGGAGTGACATCGACGAAATTGAAGACATCGCAGATGCCTCTGCAGATGTGTCTCATGACGACGCCGATCTGCCCCTCGAGGCAGCTGGCACCGTTATGCGGCGAAGCTAGGGTGGTGATCGAGTGCACCCATCCCTTGTGACCGCCTTTGAAAAGGTCGGACAGGTCGTCGGGGTCGGTCGCGGCACGCTCTTCGGCACTGCCGTTGACCATGAGCTCGGTCAGGAGACGGCCGGTCACGCCGCCGAACGAGTGGCCGATGATATTGACTTTGATGAGTTCTCCGTTTTCATCGAGAGTGCCCCACTGCGGGAGCAGGGGAGTGTCATACGTTGCGCCAAAACGGTCCATGCCATACTTCTCGGCGTGGACCTTGCCGTAGTCGACCGTGCCGCCGAAGAGCTGTGCGTACACTTCACAGGCGCGGTTCCAGGCAGAGGTGAATGGCCCCATGGACGGGGCGGCACACGGGATGCCCATTTCGTTGAACATCTTCCGAATGTCTTTGACCCACAAACCAAAATAGGGGACCTTGTTCGTGGTGATCTGCTGCTGGCCGTAGCCGAACATCCCGTGCAGCAGGAGCACTGGGTACCGGTTTTGCTGAGACATACTGTTTCCTCCTTGCATTCGACAAATGGAACGGTTCCAAATCCTATTATAGGAAGGTGGCCGTATGTCTGCAACCTGGCCTTAAGATTCATTTCAGACTTCTTTCAGACTTCTTCTATATAGTTACAGTGAATCATGCCTTTAACATAAGTTAACAAAAGAGCAACATAAAAAGGAGAAGCATATGAAACGAATCGGAAAACTGTTCCTGGCTCTCAGCATGGCGCTGACGATGGTAGCGACTCTGTTCAGCTTCACCGCGTTTGCGGCGGAGGACAAGAAGAGCAGTAATGGACTCACTCTCGAAAAACTGCTGCCGAAGGCACTCTATGTCGAAAAGACCAAGAGCGCCGGACTGCGCGGCGACGTCAAAGTGACGGTGGACTTCCCGGCCGGCGGCGGAGTCCTGTATCTGCCCGGCTCCGCGGACACGGCGAAGCTCTGTTTTTCCTGGAGCGGGAAAAACGTCACGTTCTCGAAAGACGGGAAGACGTATAAGAGCGGCAAGGCGCCTGTCGCCAAATCCGGAAAGAAAGTCACCTACCTCGTCTCGAACGGGACACTCTCTGCGCCTCTGACCATCAAGACCATGAAGGGCTCGTCCAAAGTGGACGCGGCATTCCTCGAACTGGATGAGAGCAAGGGCTCCATTCTGAACATGCAGCTGGACCCCGACCATGAGACCGATGCGTTCGGTCAGATCAAGGTGGGGGACCACAAGAAAAAATACATCAAGATCCACGGCCGCGGCAGTTCCACCTGGCTCATGCCGAAGAAGCCTTACAACTTCACGGTCTACGACGATGAGACGTACACCACCAAGGACAAGACCGAACTCATCGACGGCGTGAAAAAGAAAAAGTGGACCCTGCTCGCGAACTTCTATGACAACGCTCTCATGAGAAACAAGATCGCACAGGACCTCGCGTACGACATGGGCATCGGCCTTCAGACGAAGTTCGTCGACCTTTGGATGAACGGGACCTACCTCGGCAACTATCTGCTGACCCCGAAGAAAGACAGCTACTGTGACGACAACGGGTTCATCATCGAGAACGACCACCACCTGCCGGAAGGTGAAACCGCAGACCTCTTCGACTTCCCGAACATCCACACCATGCCCGGCAAACACAATTACCTCATCGTCGACGACATCGGGGACAACGCGAAGGCGGCCGGCGTCAATACGAAGACGATCGAGAAGTGGTTCACCAAAGCCTGGGACACGGTCCTCGACAAGGACTCGGAAGCATACCAGCAGTACTTTGACCTCGACTCCTGGGCCAAGATGTACCTGATGCTCGAAGTCTCCAAGACCTACGACTGCTACTCGGGCAACATCATCATGCACCGTGACGGCATGTCGAAAAAAGACAAGCTCTATGCGGGACCCGTATGGGACTACGACATCGCGTTCGGACGCACGCTCCACAAGTTCCTCGTCGGTGTCAGCGAACCCGTTCAGCTGAATGCGGAGGGCTGGTACAACGACAGCATCGGATATTTCGTTACCGGCGATGAACCGGTCTCCATCCTGCAGGAACTCGGCAAACATCCGAGTTTCATGCGTCATGTCGCCAAAGTCTATAACCAGTACAAGTCTTCGTTCGAAGGCATCGACGCGAACATCGTCAAACAGGAAAAACTCCTGCGCCAGTCCGCCTACATGAACAACGACCTGTTCGGCACGAATTCCCTCAGCGCGGAATATGTCGTGGCACCGAACACCATGAAGGCTCTCGGCACCGGCAAGTACAAACTCAACTACAAAGTGACTCTCACCTGGGATGACTACATCCACAACCTTCGTGAATACTGCCGGAAGCGCACCATGTGGCTTTCCGACCACCTCGCTCCTGGTGTGGACATCACGACCTATCACGGCGGCACGGTGTCTACGAAATAACAAAACTAAATCGCCAAAACGAACACCCTCGGCAGAGCACCTGCGGAGGGTGTTTTTCTGTAAAGAAAAAAGAAAACAGAAAAAGATGAACAATTGTGTATCCGGCGATGAATTAAAGGTATATTTCAGAATGGTTTTCTATAGTTTATCTGTATTTAAGAGTAATTTAAGAAATGTTAACAAATGTTAATCAAGGTGCGGTTTGTATAGGAGGAAGTGCCATGAGAAACGTCTGGAAACTCATTCTCTCGATCGGCACCGGCAAGTACAAGCTGAACTATAGAGTGACGCTGACCTGGGACGATTACGTCTACAACCTCCGGGAATACTGTCAGAAGCGCACGATGTGGCTTTCCGATCACCTGGCTCCGGGTGTGAAGATCGATACATACCAGATCTACCCGGCCGGAACAAAATAACAGCTCTTATCCAGGACCCCCTGAGATCGTTCGATCTCAGGGGGCTTTTTTATGTCATACGTTTCAAGTTTTTAACAAATGTTAAGAATGACTAAAGATATGTCTGAAATAATAGGACTATCTTTATAGAAAGAATGTCTTTACGTAGAAACGATAGAGAATGACAGAAAGGAGAATGCAGATTGAAACACTGGAAACGCGCGGTCTGCCTGCTGACGACATGGCTGCTCCTCATCAGCATGTGTGTTCTGCCCTCTGTGGCGAAAACGCCTTCATCGAAAGCGGCTTCCGGGAGGAACTACAGGACGGTCACGGTCATCGGCGACAGTCTGGCGACGGGCTACATGATCCGGAACAGCGACGGGACCTACGTCGAGCACACCCACGGCAAACGGATCCGTGCTGCCTGGCCCAGCCGTGTGGCAGACGGTGTCAACGCGACCGTCTACAACAACTATGCCCGGGAAGGGTCCGGAACCAATGAGATCCTTCGTCTTCTGGATCCGGACTATGAACCGGACGCCTATTTCCGGGAGGTGTCGGACCGGGTCATTGAGAAATACTTTGATGGAGAAGCGGAGTTCGCAAAGTCTCAGAAACAGGTCCGGAAAGATATCCAAAACTCGGACCTCATCCTGCTCAACTGCGGGTCGAATGACCTGTTCGCGACGGTGAACACCGTCTTCCGCAAGCTCATGAACAATGAACTGGATTCCGTGAAAGCGCAGGCCAAACGAAAGGTCCTCCTGCAACTGAAGGAAACAGTGGACCAGCTGGTGGCAGACGGTCAGACCGCCAAAGCCTGGGCGACCATCTATCAGGTGCTCAGCACGATCAACATGGCGGACGACGCCGTAGAGGCACTGCTCGAATGCGCCGCGAGAGGGTATCTGAACTTTCAGAAGAACTGGGGGCGGATCGCCAAAACCATCCATGACATCAACCCCGATGCTCAGGTGGTCGTCATCAGCCTGTTCAACGGGACGCAGGGTCTGGGTGCTCTGCCCGGAACGAACGTGAGCCTCGGCAATGCGCTCGACCCCATCTTTGACGGGATGAACGCCCGCATCGTGAGTTGCAATGCGGTGCACAATTACTACCGTTACATCGACATCACGAAAGTGGAACACCCCGCCTGGCCGGACGTCATGACCATGCTTTCCGGAGACTTTTACGGGTACATGATGCTTTGCACGCACCCGACCCGGAACGGACACAAGTGGATCGCCGGCAAAGTCCTGAAGGCGATTTAAAGAAAGGAACACGATATGAAAACCATGAGAAAAACCCTGTGCGCGGTCCTGGCGCTCATGATGCTTCTCAGCATCTGTGCGGTCCCCGCATTTGCGAGAGGCTCGAAGAACACCTACAAGACCCTGACGGTCATCGGCGACAGTGTGGCGACCGGATTCTGTATTTTTGAACCGGACGGCACGCAGGTGGGTCACGCGACCCACGGCCGGCGCATCGTCGGAGCGTACCCGGACCTGCTCTGCAAAGAGCTGGGGCTCAGGGACTACAACAACTACACGAGAGAGGGCATGAGTTCGATCGAGTTCCGCCGTCTCTTCGACAAAAACTATCTGCCGGACGAAGAAGACAAAGCCATCTCCGACGCCCTCATCGAGAAGTACGGTGAAGGCTGGGACTGGTGGGCCGGTGCCCAGGACCAGGTCCGCAAAGACCTGAAGAAGTCTGACCTTGTCATCGTCAACTTCGGCTCGAACGACATCTTTGCCTATGCCATGCGCCGGGTCTATGCGGCGATGGAAGGGTCCTTTACGACAAACATGGACGCGACAAAACGGGCCGCTCTCAAGAAGATGGACAAACAGGTCACGCGGCTCCTGAACAAGGGACAGATCTATGAGGCCTGGGAGACCGTCTTCAAGACGGCCGAGAAACTCGATATTCTGGAAGCGACCGTCAGCGTTCTGAACAAATGCCTCTATGAAGGCGCGGTCCATTTCTGTCAGAACTGGGACCCGATCCTCGATGAGATCCATGCCGCAAACCCGAAAGCAAAGGTCCTTGCCATCGGTCTCTTCAACGGTCTTCAGGGCCTGTACCTGACGAATGACCTCAAAGTGCTGGACCTCGGAAAGCTGATCCTCGGCCCGGCGGTCGATGTGATGAACACGCACATCCGTGCTTACAACGCGGTCCACGGTTACTACACCGTTGTCGATATCCGCGATGTGGACACACCTGCCTGGCCCGGCGCTCTCGCACTCATGAAGGACTTTGACAACCTCAGCTGGTACCTCATGGTCAATACGCACCCGAGCAACGCGGGACATGTGTTCATCAAAGATCGGATCCTTGCGGTACTGAAGTAAATCGCCAAAACGAAACGAGACCCCTCGGCAGGAAACTGCTGAGGGGTTGTTCTGTCATCGAATAATGTGGTAGAGTTAAGGACGTATGAACCGGGAAGGAGGGGAGCCGATGAAGCGGACCGGAGAAAAGAAGCAGATCATCTATGCACTGCTCACGGTGTTCCTTTGGGCGACGATGGCACCGGCCGTCAAGCTTATGCAGGACAGTGTGCCGACGACGGAAGTGCTGTTTCTGGCCGGTGTGTTCTCGGTCGTATTCCTCCTCGGACGGTTGATCGCGAACGGGAAGGTGAAGGAGTATCGGACCTTCGGCGCGCGGAACTACAAAGTCGTGTTCGGACTCGGATTCCTTGGCTTCTTCGTCTACGAATTCCTCTACTACTTCGGCATCGCGCAGCTGACGGCTTCGACCGCGTGCATCCTCAACTACCTGTGGCCGGTCATGCTGGTGCTGTTTTCCTGTCTCATTCTGAAAGAACCTTTCACGACACGGAAAGTCATCGCGATGGTCGCGTCGTTCCTCGGCGTCGTGGTGCTTTCGGCCGGCGGCAACGACCAGTACGGTGCGCACCCGGTGCTTGGCATCGTCGGATGCATCGTCGCCGCGGTGTCCTACGGCCTGTTTTCGGTCCTGAACAAGAGGGAAGACCTCGACCAGGACCTGTGCATGCCGATCTACTGGGGTGTGACGATGGTCAGCGGACTCATCGCCGGGTTCGTCGAGGGCGGCTGGGTCATGCCGGACCTTCGGACCTGGCTTATCCTCGCCTGGCTCGGCATCCTGGCCAACGCGGTCGGGTATCTCATCTGGGCCATCGCGCTGAACGATTCGAAGAACTCGGCGCGCATCGCGAACTTCGCGTTCCTCGTGCCGGTCCTCTCTATGCTGCTGTCGGCGCTGATCCTGCGGGAGCAGATCCACTGGAACGGCATCGTCGCTCTGGTCCTCATCCTCGGCGGCATTCTCTACCAAAGCGCGGAAAAGAAGAAATGAACACAAACCCCGGGACCTGTCGGCTCCGGGGTTCGCTTTAATCTATTTTTAATGAAAATCCTTATACTGGTAGGAAAGGAGGTGCAGACATGCGTTTGTTATTTGCCGAAGATGAGAGGGACCTCAACCGGATCCTGACAAAAAAGCTGACCGAAGAAGGGTACAGCGTCGACAGCTGCTATGACGGCGTGGAGGCGATGGATTATCTGACCGCCATCCACTACGACGGGGTCATCCTCGATGTCATGATGCCGAAAGCAGACGGGTTCGCCGTTTTGGAGAACATGCGGAAGCAGGGCATCGATACGCCGGTCCTGTTCCTGACCGCGCGCGATGCCGTCAGCGACCGGGTCCACGGCCTTGACCTCGGCGCAAGCGATTACCTCGTAAAGCCGTTCTCCATGGAAGAGCTGATGGCGCGGGTCCGGGCTCTCACACGCCGCTCCTATGACACGCAGTCGAGCACCCTCACGGCGGCAGACCTTACGATGGATCTCCGCGCCCACACCGTCACCAGAGCAGGGAAGACGATCGAACTCTCTGCCAAGGAATATGCACTTCTCTCTTATCTGCTCCACAACAAGAACCTGGTCCTGACCCGGGAGCAGATCGAAGACCACATATGGAACGCCGACTACGAAGGCGGCACCAATGTCGTCGATGTCTACATCCGCTACCTGCGCAAAAAGGTGGATGACGGGTTCGAACCGAAACTCATCCACACCGTCCGCGGTGTCGGGTATGTCCTTCGGGAGGAAAGCGAGGGCGATGCACCATGAAGAAACGCAGCATCCGCTTCAAACTGACGCTCTGGTTCTCTCTGGCGCAAATCGCCGTTGTAGCCATTACGCTGGCTGCCGTCCTTGGGGCGAGTCAGACCGTCCTTCGCAGCACGGTCCGCAACTATCTCATCGGAACCGTGGAAGAGAATGTCGACAGTATCGACTATGTCAGCGCGAAAGAAGACCTGCCGGACTATATCTATGTTCCCTATCACGATGGATACCTGAAGATCGACCCCGGCTATATGGATGTCGTCAACGACGTGGAGACCGCTCTTTATTCGAAAGACGGGACCATGCTCTACGGCTCCAACCCGCTGGCGATCCAGACGGAGGGCACCGCTTTTTCCGAGTCTTACACCTGGAGTCTGAAAGTGGACGGCATCCGATACGACCTCTACGACCGGAAAGTCAACCTTGAAAACCTGACGGATGGAGAACTCTGGGTCCGCGGCGTGGTGCCGGAGACCAGGAATACGGCACAGCTGAACGAGATCGCCCGGCTGTCGGCACTTTTGCTGCCCCTGCTCCTCCTGCTGTCGCTTCTGAGCGGCTGGTTCCTTGCGGACCGTCTGCTGGCTCCTGTTCGGAAGATCCAGCAGACCGCGGAACAGATCGCCGAGGACAACGACCTCACGAGACGTATTGAAACGGTTACGACCAAGGATGAGGTCGGGAAGCTGGCGACGGTGTTCAACCGGATGCTCGACCGGCTTCAGCATTCCTTCGACAGTGAAAGGCAGTTCACCTCCGACGCGTCCCACGAACTGCGGACCCCGACTTCCGTCATCCTCGCCCAGACCGATTACATTTTAGAAAAAGACCGTCCGGCAGAGGAGTACAAAGAAGCCCTCGAGGTCGTGCAAAAACAGGGCCGGAAGATGAATACGCTCATCGCCGACATGCTCGATTACACCCGCATGGACCAGGGTGCGGAACGCTACCCCTTTGAAACGGTGGACCTTTCCGCCCTGACCGCAGAAACCGCGGACCAGATGGCGCTTCTCGGGACCCGTGGCATCCAACTTACCTCAGATGTGGATGACGGCGTCATGGTCAACGGAAACGCTTTGCTCCTCTCGCGGCTCCTCCAGAACCTCATCAGCAACGCTTACCGGTACGGGAAGGACGACGGACACATCGCCGTTTCCCTGAAGCAGGGCCCGGACGATGTACAGCTTGCCGTTTCGGACGACGGCATCGGCATCCCGACGGCTGAGCAGATCCGGATCTTCGACCGGTTCTACCGCGCTGACTCGTCTCGTTCGACCGAAGGCACCGGCCTCGGGCTCTCTATGGTAAAGCGGATCGCCGAACTGCACGGAGCCACTCTGGAACTGGAGAGCGAAGAGGGTGTCGGAAGCACGTTCCGTGTCTTTTTCAAAAAATGACGCGTTCTAATGATCCTCTCATTTTTCGCCCCTACAATGAGGGTGAATCAGGGATGACCCACATCCCAACAAGGAGGTAATCTTATGAAAAAAATCACCATGACCATCATCGCTGTCGTCTGTATCCTCATGCTGAGTGTGGGTTCCGCATTTGCGGGGAACCGGGTCGCGCACAGCAATGCGATCACAGAGGACGCCGCCCGCAACTTCGCGTTCATCGACGCCGGTGTCAAAGAGAAAGACGCAGTCGTCACGAAGACGGATTTCGATTTCGAACATGGCAAATATGTCTATGAGATCGAATTCATCGCGAACAACGTGGAGTATGAGTACGATGTGAACGCGACGAACGGCAAGATCATCAAAAAGCAGACCGAAGCGGTCATGACGCCTGAGACGGCAAAGAAAGACGGGAAGAAGGCCGCAAAGAAGCAGAAGGCGAACACGGCCGCCACACAGAAAGCCGCTGCCGCGGGAGACACCATTTCGGTCGAAAAGGCAAAGTCCATCGCCCTGAAGCAGGCCGGCCGGAAGGCGAACGATGTCACCTTCAGCAAAGCAAAGCTGGAGCGGGACGACGGCCGCTGGATCTATGACATCGAGTTCTATGTCACCGGTCAGAATGAGTATGACTATGAAATCGACGCCACCACCGGCAACATCCTCGACTACGAAGTCGAAGGCTGGGAACTCGACGATTGAGTTCCCGTCAGAACAAAAGAAAACCGAAGCATCTCCGGATGCTTCGGTTTTTTGTTTTTTCAGATAGTTTCCTCAGAGTAAGAACGAGCAGGCGAACACGATGCCGCAGCAGATGGCGGCGACGGGGAAGAGGCCAGCGCCGAACCAGGCGGCGACCGCACCTGCGATGAGGGCGAGCGCGCCGACCCACCAGGCGCCCGAGGCGTCGACGATGGCGGGGAACGTCATGACCGCGAGGGTCACGTACGGGACGTAGTAGAGGAACGACTTGATGAATCGGTTCTCGATGGGCTTGCGGATGAGGGTCATCGGCACGACGCGGATGGCGTAGGTGACCGCAAACATGATGAGGATGTAGAGGTAGTTGTTATGCATGGCCGGCCTCACTTTCCGAGAGGTCGAGGGCTTCGCCTTCGGCGAGCTCATCGTCTCCGTCATACGGGAATAGAACTGATGCCACACCCGCAATGACCACCGTCAGGATGATGATCCGGTTGCCGGAAGACAGGTGGGAGAGGGGCGCCACTTTGGTAAAGATCCAGCTCAGCGCGAAGGACACGAGGACGAGCACCGCAATGATCTTGCTCTTCCTCGCGGGCGGGATGAACACGGCGATGAACATGCCGTAGAGCGCGACGCCCAGAGCGAGGACCACGCGGTCCGGCAGGACGTTGCCGAGCAGGATGCCGGTGGCGTCGCCCGCGGCCCAGCCGAGGGCGGCCGGTGTGGCGCAGCAGAAACTGTACCAGACCGAGACCGGTTTGTTGCGCAGGATGGTGGCCCCGAAGATCTCATCGGTGATGCCGAAGGCCATGATGCACCGCTGCCACAACGGCGTCCCTGCCGGGATGCGCTGGCTCAGGGCGGCGCTCATGAGGATGTACCGGGCGTTGACGATGAGGGTCATGACGAACATGGCGATGTACGGCGCCTGCTCGAGGACCAGCCGGTAGCCGGCGAATTCGCCGGTGGACGTCCGGTTGAGGAAGGAAGACAGGAACCCCTGGAACGGCGTGATGCCCGCCTGGCGGGCAGTGATGCCGAGGGCAAGCGCGACGGCAAAGTAGCCGATGGCGATGGGGACGGAGTCGCGCAGACCGTCCCGGATGTCCAGCTTGTGTTCGGCGGTCATTACATCGCCCTCCTCCCTAAAAACGTTGCCCAAAAAATATACCACTCTGTTATAATGAATGCAAGGGAGGAATGCATCTATGGGAAGAGCATCGACGAAAGAAAACAAAAGCATCTACCAGCTCAAACGGGAGGAACTTGGACTGACCCGAGAAAAGGCGGCTGACATCCTCGTCGGCATGTCCCCGGACCGCATCGAGAAGATCGAAAACGGCAAGACCCAGGCGCATCCCGAAGACGTGCTCCTGATGGCGGAAGGCTATGCATCGCCCCAGCTCAATAACTGGTACTGCAGCCACGAATGCCCTATCGGACAGAAGTACGTGCCGGAGCTCGACCTCAAGGACCTATCACAGATCGTCCTCGAGATGCTCGCCTCGCTCAACTCCCTGCAGCGGGACCAGGAGCGGCTCATCGACATCTCGGCCGACGGCGAGATCCAGTCCGACGAACTCGAGGACTTCGTGCACATCCAGGAGAACCTCGAACGCATGGCCATGACGGTCGACACCCTCCAGCTCTGGTCCGAAGAGATGCTCTCCTCCGGACGCATCGACAAAGAGGCATATGACGCCCTGCGGGCGAAACGCTGAATAACAAAACAATATAAAAAGACCCGTGCCTGTGACGCGGGTCTTTTTCTGTAATGTCAATGGGTTTCGTCTCTGTCTATGCTCTTTTGCAGGTTTTCTCCTGTCTTGACGTAGAACTGATGGCAGCTCTGCTTGAACTCTTCCAGAAATTCCTCAATGGAGGGGTAAGTGGAAGTGGTGAACCATTTCTCGAAGGCGTCGAAAGCCATGTACAGTGTGTTTCGGATGAAGAACTGTTCCATATCTTCGGAACTGAAGCACTCCCGGTACTCCTCCATGGCGATCGGCATGAAGAGCTTCACGAACGAATCGCGAAAAGAGTTCTGTCCCTCAGAGCGGAACGCATTGAGGAACCACTCTTTTTCGGCATAGACCTGTCTTGCGACCTCTGTGAAATAATCCCACATGTTCCAGTCTTCGGTCGCATCGGTCTTCTCAAAGTAGTCGTGAAGGTAGATCCACTCGACGACTTCATATTTGTCTTTGAAATAGCGGTAAAACGTCTTGCGGTCGATCCCGGTCTTCTCGCAGATGCCGCTGACCGTGATCTTGTCGAGGGTCTGTTTGCGCAGGAGTTCTTTGGTTTTTGCTCCAATGGCCTCTTTCATGATCTGACTGTTTGCCATACCGTGCCTCCTTTTTTATAGATATCTCCAAACAGAATTATAACACGATTTAGCAGTCTTCCACACATTTTCGAATGTGTGGTATTTTTCGTCATTTTGAAGAACGTGGGGAGGATAGCAACACATCCCCAGTTCTGGGAGTCTCACCGCGTGGCAAAGTTTGCTAAATTGAAGACAGAGAATATGGTTAGGTATTTTATGAAAAGGAAGGAGTATTCTATGATCTACAAATTCGATTCCAAAGAAGCGAAGAAAAAGTATGTAGAGGAAGTCAAAGAGTACAGTGACATCCGCTTCCGCGTCGACGATCCGATCCCGGACAAAAAGGACGTCAATAAGGACTACATCAAACTCGGCTATAAGATCACCGACCGCATCGGCTGGATCAATGGGGCGAGTTCCGAGTATTATGGTCTGTCCCATATGCTCACCCCGGAGCAGGCCAAGATCGGCCTTAAACTGAAGAAGATGAAACGGTTTACCGTAGACGATCTTCTCAAAAAACTTCCCCAGTACACCCGTGAGTCCCTGGACGAACAGCTGTTTGATATGTCCTGCCGAGGGTTCCTGGAGTATGGCTACAATGACAAGGGGGAACGTCTTTACGTCGTGCCTCCCGTCATCGTCGGCATGGGCGAGTGGGGTGCCCTCCACTCTTACCTCGACAACCCCGTCAGTAACGCCATCAAACACAAGACGATGGTCAACTTCTTCGACCGAAACGGATACATCCCCATCGGCCAGCTGGGCTCTATGATCGCACCCGGCAATAGCGGTATCGGCATGCACGTCGTCCCCGTTGAAAAAGAAGTGAACGCCAGCAACATCTCGGTTCCTGTAGAACATCTCAGTTACCACCTGGATCGAGTAGACAAGTATGCTGCCATGCCCTGTGTCTGCCGTGTCACCCATACCATCCTCGACAACAACGGCTCGGTCGACGACCCGGATGACTGGTGCCTTGGCCTGGGTACCTTCGCAGATTATCTTGCGGAGACCGGGAAGGGCCACCTGATCACCCGCGAAAAAGCAGAGGAGATCATTCAGCGAGCCGAAGACAACGGTTTCGTCCATCAGATCACGGCCCAGGAGGGCGGCGACGGCGCTTACATCATCTGTAACTGCGACAAGAACGCTTGCCTCGCGATCCGTTCCTCCCAGCTCTTCAACACCCCGAATATGTCCCGTTCTTCCTACACCGCAAAAGTCAACCAGGACAACTGCGTTGCCTGCGGCGGCTGCGTGGAAGTCTGCCCGGCCGGTGCGGTCAAACTGGGCCAGCGCCTGAAGTACAAAGACGGGTCCAGCCCGGAATTCCCGGTATCCGACTGTGTCGACAACCATATCATCTGGGATAAATCCAAGTGGGACATCTATTGGAGAGACACCCATCGGACCAACTGCTATGACATGGGTACAGCGCCCTGTAAGACTGCCTGCCCCGCGCACATCGCGGTCGAAGGATATGTCAAACTTGCCCGCCAGGGCCGTTATGCGGAAGCTCTTGAACTCATCAAGAAAGAGAACCCGTTCCCGGCCGTCTGCGGCAGAGTATGCAACAAGCGCTGCGAAGATGCTTGCACCCGCGGCCTGTTCGATGAGCCCATCGCGATCGACGACATCAAGAAATATGTTTCCGAGCTCGACCTCGGCGAAGAGACCCGCTGCGTCCCCGAAAAACTCATTGCGGCGAACAATGATAAATTCTCGAAGAGAAAGATCGCCATCATCGGTGCCGGTCCCGCCGGTCTTTCCTGCGCCTTCTACCTGGCCAAAGCCGGTTACAAACCCACCGTCTTTGAAAAGAACGACTTGCCAGGCGGCATGATGCAGTACGGCATTCCGTCTTACAAACTGCAGAAAGACGTCGTCCAGGCTGAAGTCGAAGTCATCCGCCTCCTCGGTGCCGAGATCAAATGCGGCGTCGAAGTCGGCAAGGATGTCACTTTGAAACAGCTCCGTGAAGAAGGTTATGAAGCATTCTACATCGCGATCGGATGCCAGGGCGCCCGTCAGGCCGGGATCCCCGGTGAAGACGCCAACGGTATCGACTATGCCGTCAGTTTCCTGAAGAAAGCTGCGGATGACCTCACCCAGAAGATGGATGACGAAGTCGTCGTGGTCGGCGGC
Source organism: Clostridia bacterium (assembly GCA_017433225.1). GTDB lineage: Bacteria > Bacillota > Clostridia > Oscillospirales > Acutalibacteraceae > RUG420. The sequence continues at coordinate 1,139 of JAFRHS010000010.1, read as the reverse complement.
GGTAACGTTGCGGTCGACGTGGCCCGCACGGCAAAACGGTTCGGTGCCTCCAAGGTCACCATGATCTCCCTCGAGTCCAGAGAAGAGATGCCCGCGAAGAAAGATGAGATCTCCGAGACCCTCGGCGATGACATCTTCATCCAGAACAGCTGGGGACCGAAGGAAGTTCTGAAGGACGAGAAGGGCAACGTCAAGGGCGTCCTCTTCAAAAAGTGCCTGCGCACCATCGATCCGGCGACCGGAAAGTTCAGCCCGGAATACGATGAAGAAGATACCATGACCATCTCCTGCACGAAGGTGATCTTTGCCATCGGTCAGGCGATCGACTGGGGCACCATGCTGGAAGGCGAGGCTATGGAATATGTCCACGGCAACTACCCGAAGGCTGACGCGCGCAGCTTCCAGACCTCGGTCCCCGACATCTTCGTCGGCGGCGATGTCTATCACGGACCGCGCTTCCTGATCGACGCCATTGCAGAGGGCAAAGAGGGCTCCGAGTCCATCCAGCGCTTCCTGCTTACCAATGACCTCACTCTGGGCCGTGACCCCCACGACCTGTTTGAGTTCGACAAAGAAAACGTGGCACTGCCCTACAACTATGATATGTCCGGCAGACAGTCCCCGGCTCCGAAGAGCGAATACAAGATGGACTTTGAAGACCACAGCGGCACCCTCGACGAGGGCCAGGTCCGCATCGAAGCATCCCGCTGCCTGCAGTGCGGTGCCTCCTACGTCGACCCGAGCCGCTGCATCGGCTGCGGTATCTGCACCACCCGCTGCATGTTCGATGCCATCCACCTGGTCAGAGACCATCCGGAGCACTCCAACGTCACGCCTTACAAGACCCGCTTCCTGACCGCCGGCACCCATGAGGTCAAGAAGGTCGCCAGGATCACGAAGAACAAGGTCGTGAGCACAGTCGACAACATCTGGAAGAAATAAAACCTCTCAAACATAGATACCTAAACCTGAAACCAAAAAAGAGAACGCCCCCGGAACTGAACCGAACCATTTTATTCGGACTGCACAAAAAAGCCCCCCTGTAGGGCAATAGCTAAGCTGCAAACTGGCACCGCAATTCCAGCGGTGTCAGTTTTGTACTTGTCTGGATGCGCTCATTGTTGTAAAAATATATATAG
>JAFRHS010000009.1 GCA_017433225.1 Clostridia bacterium | reverse complement strand
GTTCGTCCTGAGCCAGGATCAAACTCTCTAAAAAATGGTATCAAAACGACCGAAGTCGATTCAATCAATTTTCAGATAAGCTCGTAGCTCAATCTTATTGCTGACATTACTGTCATGTGTTTCCAGATTCTGGAAAAAGTTTTTCGAAACTTCAAAAGAAATTTCAAGGGTTCTTTTCGTTCATTGATGTTTAATTTTCAAGGTCCACCATTATGCGTAAAAATACGCATAACTTAGAACACCCCTCGCGGAGTGCTTGTATATATTAACAGAAGAGAATTCTAAAAGTCAATGGTAAATTTTTCAAAAAAGCGGCTTCTCTGAAATGCCCAAAAACGAGTAAAAAAGTGTACCGTAATTAGATGATGTGTCGACTTGGGCCCCTACCCCATTTCGACCACAAAATATGCCTTTGTGGAAAATGCGCAAAGTGTTTTTAAAATAAAACTTTGTCCATGACTAAATATCGAACTTTTCCTTGAATAAGTCCTATATCCTATTATATAATGACCATTGCAAACGCCGGTGTGTTGGAATTGGCAGACGAGGTGGACTCAAAATCCATTGGTGGTGACACCGTGCGGGTTCGACCCCCGCCACCGGCACCAAAAAAGAGCAGTCTCATACGAGACTGCTCTTTTGTTGTTTTAGTTAGATGCTGATGATACCGAACGCGCTCAGGACGGAGCTGATCAGGATAATGATCAGAGCGACCGGTGCGAGGTATTTCATCGAGAAGTTGTAGATGGGTTTTCTCTTGAACTTCGAGTTGCGCTCGAATTCGTCCGCCATGGTCTTGAGACCGATGCAGCGGGTGACAAGGATGCAGATGGCCAGAGCGGAGATCGGCATCATCACGGAGTTCGAGATGAAGTCCAGGAAGTCGAGGACCTGCATGCCGATGATCTTCAGGTTGCCGAGCGCGCCGTAGCCGAGAGAGGCCAGGGAGCCCAGAAGGATGGCATAGGTGCCGAAGATCAGCGTGGACTTTGCGCGGCCCCAGCCGAGCTCGTCGGTCAGCGTGCCGACGCAGGTCTCCGTCAGGGAGATGGCACTGGTCAGAGCTGCCAGGAAGACGAGCAGGAAGAAGACGATGCCCGCGGGAGTACCGAAGCCCATGGAAACGAGGACTTTCGGGATGGTGACGAACATCAGGGACGGGCCCGCGTTCAGAGTGTCGGGGTCGCCGCCGGAGAAGGCGAAGACCGCAGGGATGATCATGAGACCGGCCAGAACAGCGACCAGCGTATCGAAGAATTCGATCTTCGTGGTGGAGTCTTCCAGATCCTGGTTCTTGTCGACGTACGAACCATAGGTGATCATGATACCCATGGCCAGCGATAGTGAGTAGAACATCTGGCCCATCGCCGAAACGATGGTCATCATGGAGAAGTTATGGATGTTCGGGATGAACATGTACTTGATGCCGTCGATGGCGCCGGGACGTGTGCAGGAATAGATCGACACGACAACGGCAAGAATGATGAGGACCGGCATCATGATGCGGGAGACCTTCTCAACACCGTTCTGGACACCGCCGAGGATGACGACCAGCGTCAGAAGCACAAAGATGATGAAGAAGAGTTCCGGTTGCAGGTTCGAGGAAATGTACCCTCCAAAGTAACCGTCCACAGCCATAGCCTGAGTCTCGCCGGTGCAATAGCCGACCAGATATTTGACGACCCAGCCGCCGATGACGGCATAGTACGGGCAGATGATGAACGGGACGATCGCATTCATCCATCCGCCGAAGGCAGACGCTTTTGTGTTGCTGAACTGTTTGAACGCGCCGATGGGGCTCTTCCCTGTCATACGACCAATAGCCGTTTCCGACATGAGCAGAGCATAGCCGAATGTAAAGACGAGGATCAGGTAGACGACCAGGAAGATACCGCCGCCGTATTTGGCGCAGAGGTACGGGAACCGCCAGATGTTACCGAGGCCGACCGCAGAGGCCGCCGCAGCCATGACGTAACCCATTTTCCCGGTAAATGCAGACCCGCTCGGTTTGGTTTCGGGCGATTTACTGTTCGTGGAAGCCATAGTTTTCTCTCCTTGTTTCTCATTCACATAAAAGACAGTTCCGAGAGAGGAACTGCCTTTTTATCATAATAATTTTTGATAAAATTATCAATACTATTTTACTTAATACTGAGAGTAAGTCGACAGGAACTCGGTCAGACGTTCGGTCGCTTTCCCCAGTGTCCGGCGATCCGGCAGGTACACGATCCGGAAGTGGTCGGGCTGGTCCCAGTTCATCGCCGTTCCCTGCAGCATGAGGACTTTCTGCTGCTTCAGGAAGTCGAGGACCATCTGTTCGTCGTCCTTGATGTGGATCTTTTTGAGATCGATCTTCGGGAAGATATAGAACGCGGCATCCGGTTTGACGGCGCTGAGGCCGGGGATGTCGTTGATCGCCTTATAGATGAACTCTCTCTGCTCGTAGATACGTCCACCGGGCAGCAGGAGCTCGTCGACGCTCTGGTAGCCGCCGAGCGCGGTCTGGATGACCGACTGGCCGGGCACGTTGGAGCACAGACGCATGGAGGACAGAAGGTTCAGGCCGGTGATGAAGCCCTGTGCGTGTTTCTTGTTGCCGGACAGGACCATCCAGCCGACGCGGTAACCCGCGATGCGGTGGGACTTCGAGAGGCCGTTGAACGTGACGCACATGCGGTCCGGCATCAGGGAGGCGATGGACACGTGTTTCTTCCCGTCCATGACGAGGCGGTCGTAGATCTCGTCGGAGAAGACCATGAGGTCGTACTCGCGCGCGACTTCCACGATCTGCTTCAGGACCTCTTCCGGATACAGAGAACCGGTCGGGTTGTTCGGGTTGATGATGACGATGCCGGTGGTGTTCGGGGTGATCTTCCTGCGGATGTCCGCGATGTCCGGGTACCAGTTCTGCTGTTCGTCGCAGCGGTAATGGACCGGCTTGCCGCCCGCCAGTTTGATGGACGCGGTCCACAGCGGGTAGTCCGGCATCGGGAGCAGGATCTCATCGCCGTTGTTGACGAAGCCCTGCATGGCCATGGTGATCAGCTCGGAAGCGCCGTTGCCGGTGTAGATGTCTTCCATACCGACATTCGGGATCCGCTTGAGCTGGCAGTACTGCATGATCGCTTTGCGCGCGGAGAAGATGCCCTTCGAGTCCGAATAGCCTTCGGTGTCTCTCAGGTTGTAGATCATGTCGACGACGATCTCGTCCGGCGCGTTGAACTTGAACGGCTTCGGGTTGCCGATGTTCAGCTTGATGATGTCGACGCCGTTGTCCCGCATGCGGTTTGCCTCATCGAGGACCGGACCGCGCACGTCATAACACACTCCGTCCAGCTTTTCTGACTTGTCAAACTCTCGCTTCATCGATTTCTTCTCCCCTTCGTTCGGCGATGTACCGGCTGCCGGTGCAACGTTCGTTTCTTCTTCGGCACCAAGCACCCACTCGGCACTGACGTCGAACGCTTCTGCAATCTTCGCAGCCGTCTTTTTCGACGGTTCATTTCTGCCATTGACATACTGAGAGACCGAACCTTTTGTCAGTCCGGTTTTCTCGGCGAACACCTGTTGGCTTCCGCCGCACTGTTCATTGATGAGTTGAAGGATCCGTTCCGATACGCTCGCCATAGGGCACCTCCAAAGAGTAAATGTAATTCTATTGCATCTACTATACTCTTAAACTTTAAACTTTGCAATAGAAAACACCCCGAAAGTTTAAACTTCCGGGGCGATTCTGTTTAAAGTTTAAGAATTACAGCGTGCCGAAGATGCGGTCGCCGGCGTCGCCGAGTCCGGGTACGATGTACGCGTTCTCGTTCAGCTTCTCGTCAAGAGCGGCACAGATGATGTCGACATCCGGGTGCGCGGCCTGCAGCGCCTGCAGGCCTTCCGGCGCGGCGACGATGCAAAGGAAGCGGATGCTCTTCGGGTTGTACGTCTTGACCTGGTTGATGGCGTCGACGGCGGAACCGCCGGTCGCGAGCATCGGGTCGAGCACGAGAACGTCGCGCTCCTCCACGTCGTGCGGGAGCTTGCAGTAATACGGGACCGGTGCGTGGGTCTCCGGGTCGCGGAACATGCCGATGTGGCCGACCTTGGCGGACGGGACGAGGTTCAGGATACCGTCGACCATGCCGAGACCGGCGCGAAGGATCGGGATGATGGCCATCTTACGGCCGGCGAGCTCGTTCGCGTTGCAGGGGCCGATGGGAGTCTGGATGAGTTTCGGCTGCAGCGGCAGGTCGCGGGTGGCTTCGTAGCACTCGAGCATGGCGAGCTCGGCGATGAGCTGACGAAACTCTCTCGTACCGGTGTTCTTATCTCTCAGGATGGAGAGTTTATGCTGGATGAGCGGATGGTTGGTAATGGTAACAGTACCCATAGTGTGGCCTCCATAAATAGTATTGTGCTTACGCGTCTATTATACTCTCAAAGTTCAGTCATTCTCAAGTGCCATCACTTTGTCGATGCGGCGCTGGTGACGTCCGCCCTCGAACTCGGTGTCGAGGAACGCGTCGACGAGCTGCAGTGCCAGACCGGCGCCGACGACACGGCCGCCGAAGCAGAGCACGTTGGCATCGTTATGAAGACGGGTGAATTTGGCGCTGAACGTGTCAGAGCAGCAGGCCGCACGAATGCCTTTGACCTTGTTGGCCGCCATGGACATGCCGATGCCGGTGCCGCAGACGAGGAACGCTCTCTCGGCCTCCCCTGCCACAACAGCGTCACAGACGACTTTTGCGATGTCGGGGTAGTCGACCGACTCCGGGCTGTAGCAGCCGTAGTCTTTGTACTCGACGCCTCTCTCTTCGAGGTGCTTCAGGACCTCCTGTTTCAGTTCAAATCCGCCATGGTCACAACCGATCGCGATCATTTCTCTTGCTCCTTCCGTTTTTTCAACTCCCGTTCCGCCTGAGGCGCTCTCAGGTAGACGGGTAAAATATCATCCGAACCGACCGGTTCAAAACCGGCCTTCAATTTTGCCTCTGCGCAGGCGGCCACAGCGACCGCGTTCTGGTACCGGAGCTGTTCCGGCGCGAGTATGGCGGTCAGTTCTGTCTCTGCGGCAGCGTCAAAGCACAGTGAGGCTCCATCGCCCACGAACAGGACCGGGCATCCGAAGCCCAACAGCGTCTCCAGAAGTTCCGGAACGGGGATGGCTTTGTCCTCCATGAGGCGATGCACCTCTTCCCCTTCCCATCGGAAGGCCGCGGTGTACACCTGATTGCGACGGGCGTCCATCGCCGGACAGACCACATAGTCTTCCGAGCCGGGCAGACCTGTCACGTTGTACGCCATGGACTCGAGGGTGGAGACCGGCACACAGTTGTTCTCATCGGAGAAGACGAGGCCCTTCAGCGCCGCCACGCCGATGCGCACACCGGTAAAGGAACCGGGGCCCGCGTTGATGGCGAAGTAGTCGATGCTGTCAAGGCTCAGCTGCGCATTCTTGAGCGCGCTGTCCATCATCGGCACCAGCGTCTGGCTGTGGGTGAGCCCCGTGTTCGTGTACGCGGAACTCAGGACCTTTCCGTTCTCCAGAACGGCCACACTAGCGGGTTTCGCCGTGCAGTCGACTGCCAAAATCTTCATGAATGGTTGCTCCTGTTACCTGGATGATGCGGTCCGTGTCTGTCTCGCCGCGGAAAAACTCCACGTGGACAGCGTCTTCCGGCAGAGCGTTCTCGATGTTCTCGCTCCACTCAACGGCCAGCACACATCCCTGGTCGATGTAATCGTAGAAACCCGTGGAATCCAGCTCGTCCCAGGTCGAGATGCGGTACATGTCGAAATGCACCAGCGGCGGCTCTCCGCCGTACTCGTGGACGAGGGCGAACGTCGGGCTCGAGACGTGTTCCGTACACTGAAGGCCTTTCGCGAGGCCGCGTGTAAAGACCGTCTTTCCGCTTCCCATGTCGCCAAAAAAAGCGACCACCATGCCGGGTCTCAGTTCTGCCGCCAGAGCCGTGCCGAGCTGCTCGGTCTCTTCGGGCGATGTACTGATGTATTCCCGCACGTCAGTCGCCTCCCTTTCCGGTCTCCCGGATACTTCTCGGAAACATTCTATCGGTAATCTTGAAAAAATGCAATACTGCTCTTATAATGAATCTATTGTATCTGAAGAAAACCCCCTTTTGAGGTGTATATATGGGAAACATCAAAGACTATTTAGTCTATTTCTGGAAGGGCACGGACAAGCTCCTCCTCTTCCTCTGCCTCCTGGCGTCGTCCGCCGGTGTGCTGATGGTCACGAGTGCCACCTGGCATACCATGAAGGAAGGCGCGCTCATCCCCCGAGACTCCGTCGCCATGATCGTCGCCGTCCTCATGGGCCTCATCATCGCCATGGTCATCTCACTCATCGACATCGACATCTTCGCGAAGAGCTGGTACATATGGGGCGCCCTCGGCATCATACTCATGGTCATCGTCTTACTGTTCGGTGAAGCCCCCTCCAACCGTACCGACGCCCGGACCTGGATCAACCTCGGATTCTTCCTCTTCCAGCCCTCCGAGCTCGTCAAGATCTTCTTTGTCACCACGTTCGCGGTCCATCTCGATGCGGTGCGCGATGAACTGAACCGTGTTCGCAACGTCGCGCTGCTCGTTCTGCACGCACTCATCCCGTTCGTCCTCGTTGCCATTTCCGGCGATGACGGCTCCGCTCTGGTCTTCCTGTTCATCGCCTTTGCCATGCTGTTCATCGCGGGCATCAAATGGCAGTACATCGTCGGTGTGTTTGCACTCGCGGCGGCCGCCGTCCCCCTGCTCTGGTTCCAGCTGAACGATTTCCAGAAGCAGCGTTTCATCGTCATCGTCGACCCGGAGAAATACCCGGCCACCGCATACCAGCAGAACCTGGGTCTCCAGGCGCTCAGCAACGGCGGCATCCTCGGCAAAGGTCTGTTCAAAGGGCCTTACACCCAGTCCGGAGCCGTTCCGGTCAGCGAGTCCGACATGATCTTCACGGTCATCGGTGAGGAGCTCGGCATCCTCGGCTGCGTCGCTGCCATCGCGCTCATCGGCGTCGTCATTTTCCGCATCCTGCGCGACGCCAAAGCCGCCATCGCGGGCCCTGCCCAGTACATCGGTTTCGGCATCGCGTCCATGATCGCCATCCAGACGTTCATCAACATCGCCATGTGCCTGCGCATCGGCCCCGTCATCGGCATCACCCTGCCGTTCTTCAGTGCCGGCGGTTCCGCGAACCTCAGTCTGTACATCGGTCTCGGACTCATCTTCAGTATTTACCGGTCGGTCTACAGCCAGACGCAGGAGACGAACTTCCGACTCATCGGCGTACGCTCCCCCTTCGACGACACGTTCCACGACAGCGCTTCCTACAAAGAGCATTCGAAGGACCGTTCCTCGAACAGCCGTTCCAGCCGTGAGATCGAGCCGACCCGCGGCCGCCTTGGCAACGACGGCATGTCCAAGCGCCAGGCCAAAAAGGCCAGGAAGCAGCGGGACGCACAGAAGAAGGCCGCCCAGAAGGAGGCCGAACGCGTCCAGAAAGCCCGTATGAAGGCACAGAAAAAGGCCGCCAAAAAGAAAAAGAAGGCGGCAAAACCGGCGTCCGACCGCACAGCGCACAGCGCCACGTATATGAAGAAACACAAAGGCGACTAACGAAAAACAAGAGACCCTCCAGAACACTCTGGAGGGTCATTTTTTATTTCCGGATCTCTTTTTCGACGTCGAAGTCGCGGCCGAAGATGGGATCGATCTGGTCCATGGAGACGGGAACATTTTCCGGCAGGAAGTATTCGATCTTGCTGATCTCGCCGGATGTAGGTATGTGTTCCGGTCCGTATGGGACGAGGACTTTATCGCCCTTGCGGAGCGAGTTGTCGTTGGTGATGTAGTAATAGGAGCGGCCGACCTCCGGGATGCGGACGGTGGCGTAGATGACTTCATCGGGCCGGGCGCCGTGCATGTACAGGCTCGGCGAGATGATGTTGATGAACATCGTCGACAGCTGCAGGCGGTGGCCGATCATCCCCATGAACTGCGGCCATGCCTCCGGCAGACAGGTGCGGCTGTAATGCCACAAATAGTGCTCCTGGGAGCCGTCGTGGCGGTCGACAAAGACTTCGAAGCGTGCCGGTTCGACAAGTGCGGCATCGTCCATACAGACGCTCGGAACGCCGTCAAAGAACCGGTCCCACATGTCGAGTCCGATGGAGACCTCGTTCATGTTCTTGTACTCCGTCTGCGTGTAGACGTCGTCGGAGAAGGCGCGGCGGTACCGGAGAGTCTGGGTCCGGCGGTCGAGAGACATCTCTTCCATGTACTGCTGCGGTCCGAACTCGGTCTCCTCGTCGTCGGTATAGACCATGTAGATGGTCTCGATGAGTTCCGGGTCGATGAACCCGGCTTCCGGTGCCAGTTCGTCCATGAGGAGCAGCAGTTCGTCCCAGCCCGGCGGGTATGCTCCCACGCCGCTCGAACGGACTTCGTCCTTCCCCGCTTCCTTGAAGTGGATGGTCCAGACGACGTCTTCCGGACGGTCGCTGCGGTAGTGGGACTCATAGGCGCCGAGGTTGAGGCGCGACAGCCGCATGAGCCATTCCGTGCTGAAGTCACAGGGAACGTCCGGGCGCGCGTTCACGTCAGGCCAGCCGCCGAACAGACGGGCTTTGTGGTAGACCAGACCGTCGGTCACCCAGATGTCGATTTGGGAATGGACGCCGCCGCGCGTGACGTCAAAGAACATCTTTTCCAGCATGCCGGTTCCCCCTTTGCTTAAGAATAAAGGGGCCACTGAAACAGCGGCCCCAAAATTACCTGAAAGTTCGATTAGCTGACGACTTTACCGTTCTCGATGTCGTAAGTCACGCCATTGAAGACGACCTTACCGGAGAAGTTGAAGTTGACAACGCCATTCTCGATGTACCAGTTGCCAAAGTCGTTCTGAGCGATACCGGTGAAGGTGTTCACGGTAGCGCCGTTGTTCATGAGAGCCCAGTTGCCGTTGGCATCCTGTGCGACAGTAGCACCGGCCGGGACAGTGACGTTGGCAGAAGTGGTGGTCTCAGGAGCAGCCGTGGTGGATTCCTCAGCGGCAGCAGTAGTTTCTGCAACTTCAGAAACCGTGGTGGTCGGGGCGTCTGCGACTTCCGTCTTTTCTCTCTGGCCATAGATGATGCCGAGGACAAGAAGAAGAACGATGACGATACCGATGATGATGGCGGATTTGACCTCTTTACTAAGTCCTTTCATAGTTACACTCCTTTTGTTCTGCACAGGACCGGGCGAATTGTCGTCCTGCTCTTGCAACATTATAATACTTGATAATATTTATTTCAATGATTGTCAAAAGATATTTTTTTATTTCCCTTTTTTGTCCTTCAGAAGAGGCTTGATCGCCTTGTAGAGTTCGCTGGCCTTTTTGTTGTCCTGGCTCTGGAACTCACGGACGAGGGCGTTGTTGATACCCTGTTTGGTCTTGTACTTCAGGATGATCCGTGTGACCTTGTCCGCCACTGCCTTGTCCTTGACGACCGCGCGGACATCGTTCGCGAGCTGGGTCTCGACCTGGTCTTCATCGCGGCCGGTGAGGTCGGAGACGAGCGAGACGTTGATGCCCCTCTCCTTCCAGAACTGACAGGCGCTCTTGAAGCCCTTGTCCTGCGACACGATGAAATAGTTGTGTTTCGGGGCCATGGCGATGAGGTATCCGAGGTATGTGACGAGCTGGAAATCCAGTGCGTTGGCCTTTCCGGTCTTGACTTCCGTCAGGTTGAACTGCGCTTTGCAGGAGTTGATCTTCCGGTGCATGCTGAAGGTCAGAGTATTGGCGTTCTCGCTGAAAAACAGGAATACGACGTCTTTGTCCTTCAGGTTTTCGATGCCTTTGAGACCGGCAAGTTTTACATTTTCGTAGTCGATGAGATAAGTATTCAGAATGGTTCCTCCTTACAGTTCCTGCCAGTTGTCCGGCATCAGGATGCCGCCTTCCGCTCCCCGGTCCGGGACACGGTCGAGGACCGCCGGCGGGAGGATCTGCAGCATCTGTTTCAAAACGCCGATGATATTCCCCTGTTCTTCCGGAAGTCTTCCGTCGAACGGGATGGGGTTGGCAGGGTGAAGTCCGTAGTAATAAGTGTTGCGAAGGCGCAACTGTGAGAGCATATCGATCTGCTCCAGAATGAGCTGTCGATACGTGTTCGACCGGAAGTTCCCACCTTCCATGTAGTCGTAGAGTTCACTGCCGGGCAGTGAGTAAAGGGTCGTCGTAAAGATGAGATAAGGCTGGGTCGCGTTGAGGAGGTCCGCATTGGCTTTTGCCAGGGCCTCATATTCCCCGTTCCCGAGCGCTCCCATGATGATGTTCATGGAGAACTGCATACCGGCCTCGTTCAGTTTCCCGAGTTGTTCGTAGACGTCGTCCACATGGTAGCCCTTGTGGAACATGTCGAGGACAGAGTCGATGGCGGATTCCACACCGATGTTGATCTGGTCGAACCCCAGGCTTCGGAGAAGCTTCAGGTCGTCCACCGTCTTGCTGCGGAAATTCGGGATGTGCGCAAAACAGCTGATGGTCTCACATTCCGGGAAGTAGTAGCGGATGCGTTCTCCGAGCTTCGCCAGACGTTCGGTGCTGAGACAGAACGGGTCTCCGTTGACGAGGAACAGGCGCGGCATGTGGCGATACATGCTCCTCAGTTCGCGGAGGTCTTCCTCGACTTCCTCGTCCGGGCTCACCCGGAACGGTACCGTGCGGTACATGGAGCAAAAGCTGCACTTGTTGTAGCTGCAGCCGTCGGTCACCTGCAGGAGCGGTACATCGCCTTCGAATGCGGGTCGAAAGACCGGTTTTGTGTAATGCATAAAGACCTCCGTTCCCTTTTATACGTCTTATAGTATAAAACATAAAAAAGTTGTGCGCAACCTATTGAAAAAAGTTGCGAACTTGCTATACTGTTCATGTTGAAGAAAAGGAGGCACATTATGGCACTGTTAGAGAAACTGCTCGGCTCTTCCCAGACGCCGGCATTGTCCGAACGCGAAGAAAAACTGCAGAAGATCATCTGTGATGGCAATGAGTACATGCGCGCCCACAAGGACGAAAACTACGTAGTCCTCATGCAGAAGGAAGCGGAGATCGAAGAGGAATGCAAAAAGCTCCACGGCTATTTCTACAAAGAGCCCGACGTCCAGATCCTGCTCAAAGAGCGCCAGGAGATGTACCAGATGGAGGAAGGCACCCGCTACTCCGTCGACAAAAAGGGCAACCGCATCCTGAACTACCACGGAGACTAAACCGCAAGGAAAAGAGCTCAGCAGACGCTGAGCTCTTTTTTGTTTCGTTACAGGATGAGGTGCTTCGGGACACCGCCGGCCGTGTACTTGGACAGAGAGCCAAGGACGAGCGGATGCGCGTATTCGCGGAAGTCTTCGGATACATAGGTGCCGTCTCTGGTGATCCAGTCGAGCGGGACCTTCTTTTCGACGTTCGCGATGTCGTGGATGTCATGGATGCCGTAGTCGGCCACGTAAGGAGTTCTCTTCAGGACTTCGATGGTGATCATCTTCCCTGTCTCCCCGTTCAGAGCCGCTTCACAGCCGACATAACCGACGTTGTATGCTTCGTCGATATCGACACGGGACGCGAGGTGCGTGGCACAGCGCTGCAGGATGGAGAACTCGATGGTACGGGTCTTGTAGCCGATGTTTTCGGCGATCATGTTCGTCAGGACCTTGCCGGCACCGGACAGCTGTCTGTGGCCGAAGGCGTCGACGAAGGTGGCGTCGTTGCCGAGTTCGCAGACGAGCGTGCCGTCGGCCATCTTGATGCCTTCCGAGATAGCGATGACGATCGACTTCTCGATAAGGCACAGGTCTTTGACGTGGTGAATGAACGCATCGGGGTCAAAGGCGACTTCCGGCAGGTAGATGAGATCCGGACCGCAGCAGTCCGGGTCGTCGGCGAGCATGGAAGCGGCCGTCAGCCAGCCGGCATTACGGCCCATGATCTCGACGACACAGAGTTTCGGTTCAGACGCACCGAAGGACTCGTTGTCCCGGATGATCTCCTTCATCGTGGTGGCGATGAACTTGGAAGCGGAACCGTATCCCGGTGTATGGTCGGTCACCGGAAGATCGTTGTCGATGGTCTTCGGGATACCGATGAATTTCTGGTCTTTCCCGTGCATGGCAGCATAATCGGACAGCTGTTTGATGGTGTCCATGGAGTCGTTGCCGCCGATGTACAGGAAGTACTCGATGTCGTATTTCTCCATGAGAAGGAACATCTTCTCATAGATGTCTTCGTTGCCTTCGATCTCCGGCAGTTTGTAACGGCAGGAGCCGAGGAATGCGGACGGGGTCCTCTTCAGGAGTGACAGTTCATAGAGGTCGTCAAAATAGATGTCCATATCGATGACGTCGTCATTGAGGAAGCCCTCGATGCCGTGGTGCATGCCATAGACTTTCTTGACACCGTGATCCTTCGCCGCGCGGATGGCGCCGGCAAGGCTCGAGTTGATGACCGCGGTAGGACCGCCGGACTGTCCAATGATCACATTACCCATTCTCTTGATAACCTTTCTCGCAACAGGGTTTATTCGTCGTCGAACTGGATCTTGTCACGGTCGACTTTGCCGGACATGGGCATCTCGGAGATCTTGATGTCCTCACGTTTGATCTTGTTGCCCTGAATGGCGTCGCCGGTGGAAGATCCGGTCGAAGTCGTGCCGGTCGCGGAGGTCGTTTCGGGGGCCATGCCGAATTCCTCTTTGACGTTTTTGATGGCGGCATTCTGCAGTTTCTCAACGACGTTGAGATCCTGACCAACCTTCTGGGCGATCTCTGCGGGAGATTTGCCCTCTTTCAGAAGGTTCAGCATAGTGCCGACATTGATCTCGTCTTTGAGGTCGTTAGCGGTGTCCTGAACGATCTCCTGAGCAAGACGTTTGATATCGAGGTTCTGAAGGCTGTCGAATAATGACATAGTAGTGCGCTCCTTTCGCGTAATTTGTCATTTTCAGTTTACACCAGCGCACGGTAAAAAGCAAAAAAAGTTCCCGATACAACGAGAAAAGACCCACCTTGCGGCAGGTCTTTTGCTCTACAAACACACAAACAAAAATCAGAAAGGAGAGATAAATCATTGGAAATCCATATGACTTCCTCCAATTGACATAGATATTGTAGCATGTTGCCTCTTAGAACACAAGTTACAGAGATATTACAAATGGAAAAGTTTAAAGTATGTTCATTTTTCAGGCCGTTTTCGAGGGGATTTCCTCGATCGGACGGTCTTTTCTGGCAAAATAGTGCAGGCAGACGAAGGCGATGAACGTGATCAGGATGGTGAAGATCATGTTCGCGATGAGCATATCGTCGTTCTCCGTCGAAAGGGAGAAGTCGTAAAACCCGTGGATGAGGACGGGAACGAACACGCTCAGGAAGTTGAAGAAGGCACGCATGCCGGTCTTCCCCTGGCGGTGTGCGCTCTTCGCAAGGCCGACGTAGTGGCCCATGTAGACGCCGCAAATGGTGTGGATCGGGATCAATCGCCCCCACGCGACCGCCGCGCCGTCGACCATGAGGTAGCTGATGTTCTCCATGCAGGCAAAGCCCAGGGCAGCCGCAGCACAGTATACGACGGAGTCGAACTGGTAGTTGAACTCTTCGCTCTTGTAGGTCATCCCCACTCCGACGAGACGTTTCGAGAACTCCTCCGAGAACGCGACGACGACAAAATACATGAGCGCCAGGTACAGGTAGGAGTTTTCCGGGATGCCGAGACGGCTCAGGACCGCGATGCCGATGGCTTCGAGGAACATGGCCGGAAGCACCGAGAAGATGCCGTAGAGGAACAGACGCAGGATCATCTTCGGCGGCTCCTTCTCGATCTTGTCGAGTTTATAGATGTAGATGAGCAGAATGATGGGCGGAATGAGCCCGAAGAACAGCAGATATGACATGGTGATGTCCCCTCCTTTTCGTTCTGTCCTTATAATAACCTCTTTTTAGATTATCGACAAGTGGAATGCCTTTGTGATAGAATATTTTGGAACAGGAGGAACAGTTATGAAGCGAAATGTGAAAATGAAGATCCTCATCGCGGTGGTCTTCACCATCCTCATCCTTGCCCTCATTGCCGGGTTCTTCATGAACCGCCGGGGCAATGGAGAAGTCCGCAGCGCCTATGACTACACCAAAGTCACCACGGTCACTGCCACAAAGAAAGCACAGAAGACCACGGTGAAAGAGTCCGGGAAGACCACGAAGAAAGCCGAGACCAAAAAGGCTGACTCCGGCAAAGCCGCGACGACCGCGACCACGCTGAAGAAGAGCCAGAGAAAGATCACCATCCCCGGCGCCTATGTCCCCATCATGAACCGCTACCAGGAAGCACTGTCAAAGAAGTACGGCAACCAGGCCTGCCTGCAGAACGGTGTCTCCAACGTGCTCCCCGAGCTCTATGAAGGCACTCCGCTCGAGAACGTCGGCTTCTGGGTCGGCGACTACAACGGCGATGGAACGACCGACCTTCTCATCGGCGTCGTCGACGGATACAACCACTATCCGTACGCCATCCTCGACTACTACACGCTCGACAACAACAAACAGGCCTACAACGTCTTCCAGTCTCAGCCGAAGGACTACTTCTCCGCCATCTCCGGCAAACGGATCATGGAGAAGATCTCCGACAACAAAGAGTTCACCGCATGGTACCTCTACGGCCTCAACTCGAACGGCATGGCCCTCACCTTCAAGGAAGGCCTCCTTCGTGACAAGTACGCCAACAAGAAGAACCCCTGGTTCAAGGCGGAAGACATGGACGGCAACACGAAGAACGATACCAAGGTCTCGAACGACGCCGGCAAGAAACGCCAGAAGCAGTTCGACAACGCACGGGTCCAGCTCGACTTCATCAAGTTCAGCAAATTCAAACCCGTCGCACAAAAATAAACACAAAAGCTCTCGCAGCGGCAGCGGACCTCGCTGCCGCTGTGTTCCATTTCTGAAACAGGAGGTCTGTCATGGACACTTCCAAACTCAAGACCAGCACCGGGTTCCGGTATGAGAACGCGTTCGAGAACGCCATCGAAAAGTTCCCGACCCTCGCCCGCATCTCCTCCGCAGCCACGTTCGGCATCCCCGGACTCGCCCTGACGAAAGTCGACGAAGGTCTCTGCGAATGCATGACGCCGCAGGGCATCTGTGTCGCAGGCCCCTACGTGCTGATCACCGCGTACTGCAACATCAATAAATACCGTGAGGAACTCGAGAAGCACGCCACGAAGGGCGGCAACCCTTCGAAGCTGGAAGCCGCCAAGAACCATCCGCAGCACAAGTCGGTCATCTACGTGGTCGATAAGGAGTCTCTGGAGCACATCGCCACAGTGGCTCTCCCCGACTGCACGCACGGCGGCGGCATCTCCTATGACGGCACGTTCGTCTGGGTCGCGAAGGACAACGAGCGCAAGATGAGCGCGGTCCTGTTCTCGGAGCTCGAGCGCGTCATCCACTACGGCTTCGGCACGGTGCGCTACCTTTCGACGGTCAACGTCAAGTGTCAGGCCAGCTTCACCATCACATACGGCGACCGCATGTGGGTCGGCAACACGTTCTCGAGAACGACCGGCACCATGGTCGGTTTCCGGGTGAAGAACGTCCTCGGCATCCCGCGGCTCGTCCGGGACGGAGAGATCGAAATGCCGGTCCTCGCCCAGGGCGCCATGCTGGCCGACATCGGAGACAAGACCTACCTCGCTATCTCGGTGTCCGGCGGCCGTGTGAACCCGTCGACCGTCTACCGGTATGAAGTCGACATGTCCAAGGTCGAGAAAGGCAAAGTGCTGAAGCTCGAGGACTGCAAAGACCTCGGGACGCTGCAGCTGCCGCCGATGATGGAGGAGATCACCATAGACCCGGAGACCCGGGCGGTGTATACTCAGTTTGAGAGTGCTTCGAGCCCCTACGCCGACGTCGAGGGCAACCCCTGCAAGTCGATCGTCGACCGCGTCTGCGTCAGCTCGCTCGAAGACTGGTTCCCGGAAGTTTGATCGTTTGCTTTTGCGATCGCGTTCCGGCGAAAGAGGCCGCCGATTCACTTGCCATCCCGAACCGCGCGCCCTCCCGCAGTTGCTCTGGGCTTTCCCCCAAGCGTCTCTGCGGCACTCGTTTCGCCTCCCCTTGCCTCATATCAAAAGGGAGGCAAAAGCAAACCAGGAAAGGAGCTTCATATGCTCAGTAGAATAAAGCCACTTTTATCGCTTGTCGTAATTGCTTTACTTCTCACATCTTTCTTCACCGGTTGCGTCACAGCTCAGCCCGTCGAAAGAGAGAATGTCAAGAAAACGACATCCGCGCAGAAGACACAGAAGACGAAAACCATCGACAAGAATGGTTCCTATACCAGCAAAGACGATGTGGCGCTGTACATCCACACGTACGGCGAGCTGCCGAAGAACTTCATCTCGAAGAAGCAGGCCGAGCGGCTCGGCTGGGACGGCGGATCCTTAGAACCCTATGCTCCGGGCAAGAGCATCGGCGGCAGCTACTTCGGCAATTACGAAGGCAAGCTTCCCAAGAAAAAAGGCCGCACCTACTACGAGTGCGACATCGACACGAAGGGCAAGCGCAGCCGCGGGCCGAAACGGATCGTCTATTCGACGGACGGCCTCATCTACTACACGCCCAACCACTACGAGACCTTTGAACTGTTATACGGAGAGGAGTAACGACGATGGCAGAAACAAAAAGAGATTGGGACAACCTGACGGTCGACCTCTCCAACATCAAAACGGTCGAGGAACTGCACGCCGAACTGAAGGAGGCCTTTGAGTTCCCGGACTACTACGGCGGGAACCTTGACGCATTCCACGACTGCCTCACCGACATCGCGGTCACCGCGACGGAAGCGGACCCTGTCGTCGTCACGTTCGCCGGCTACAAGAAAGCGAAACGCGCCCTCGGCAGCGACTTCCACAACTTCCGCAACGTCCTGAACGACGTCTCGGAAGAGTACCCCGACTTCGTCGTCGAGTGGAGACGCAAAGCTTAAAGAATCAACGAAAATAAAGAAGGCATAACAAAGTTCGCAACTAGTTACAATCGTACCGGAGCGCTCGCCGAGAGGCGATAGAATCTTACTTCTCGCGAGGAACGGACCTTGTAACGAGGGGCGAACCTTTGTTATGCCAATTATTACTTGTCTCAGTCTTCGAGTGTGGCCGCCACTTCTTCGAGCAGCGAGATGATGGGCAGCTTCTGCGGGCAGGCGCCTTCGCACTGGCCGCAGGCGATGCAGTCCGAGGCCTTGACGCCGGCCGACTTCACGTCGTTCCCGTAGGAGAACTTCGCGCGTTTGGTGTTGCCGTAGATCTTGTGCCAGTTCATCGCCTCAAAGAAATCCGGGATCGGGATGTTCATCGGGCAACCGGGCATGCAGTAATGACAGGCCGTGCAGTTGATCTGGTCGATCGACTTGAGCGCGTGCTGCGCCGCTCCGACGGTCCCCAGTTCGTTGAGGTCCAGAGGGTCGAAATGCCGCATGTAGGAGAGGTTGTCCTCCATCTGTTCGAGGTTCGACATGCCGGAGAGGACCACCATGACGTTGTCGAGGGACGCCGCGTAGCGGATGGCCCAGGAAGCGTAGGAAAAGTCCACGCCCATGACCGCGTTGGCCTTGTCGAAGACCTCTGCCACCGGTGTGGGAGGCGCCGCAAGCGTGCCACCCTTGACCGGCTCCATGACCACGACCGGCTTGCCGTGCTCACAGGCCACTTCATAACAGGCACGGGACTGAACAGCCGGGTTCTCCATGTCCGCATAGTTGATCTGCAGCTGGACGAACTCCGCGCCGGGGTGCTTCGTCAGAGTCTCTTCGAGCAGTTCCGGAGTTGCATGGAACGAGAAGCCCCAGTGTCTGACCAGGCCTTTCTCCTTCAGCTCCTCCATGTACTCCCAGAGGTGCCAGTCCTCATAGCGCTCCCAGTTGTTGTCCTGGATGGCATGGAGCAGATAGAAGTCCACATAGTCCGTGCCGAGGCGCTCGAGGCTAGTGTAGATCTGCTGTTTGGCCTCCTCTTCCGAGTCACAGGCCAGCCAGGCGTTGAGCTTGGTCGCGATGGTGTAAGACTCTCTCGGGTAGCGTTCGACGAGCGCGGCGCGCATCGCCTTTTCCGACTCCCCATCCTTGCCATAGACATAAGCCGTGTCAAAGTAGGTGCAGCCGGCCTCCATGAACCGGTCGACCATCTGTTTGACCTGCTCGATGTCGGTGTGCTCCCCGTCCTCCAGCATCGGAAGACGCATGAACCCGAAGCCGAGTTTCTTGATCTCTTTATCTATATATGCCATTTCGTTCCCTCCCAGAGGCGATTTACAGTTCGTTGTTTAATCCTCGTCCGTCCAGCCCTTCGGCCAGCATAATGGGCATATGTTTTACTAAATTATAACACAAAGGTTGTGGATTCTCTTTCGCAACTTCTTCCCAATCATCGCAAAAAAATTATATAGAATACAGAAAGGAATCGGTATACTTCAATATGGAAAGCAACAGAACCCTTGAAATGAGAAAGGATGTAACAACATGACCTGGACACCACTCTGGAGACAGGCTCACACCGCAGGCCTTCCTCTGAAACTCTTTTCCGGTAAGAACCACACCGTCGTCTGGGACGTACCCGTCTACGCGGGCGGCGATGCACTGCGCGTCAGTTTCCTGAACCACTATGGAAAGAAAGCGACGAGGGTCAGGGCGATGGCCGTCAAGTTCGGCGGCACCGTCTACCCCATCACAAAAAAAGGCAAGACCTCGTTCAAAATCAAATCCGGTGAACGACTCTTCTCCGATGAGATCGAAGTCGATGTTCCCGAAGGCGCCACGATGCAGGTCCGCATCTGCATGGCCGACAAGAATGCCGACAACAACATGACCGAAGAGTTCGGCATGTCCTACAAGGGCAACCTCGTCATGGACGATGTTATGCCTGATAAAACGAAAAACAAGCTCCTCGTCGACAACGGCGTCTACTATCCTGTCCCTGCCGTCGAAGGCATCGAAGTTCGCACGAAGAACGCCCCGAAAGTCATCGCCGCGTTCGGCGACTCCATCACCTCCATGAGCCGCTGGACCGTTCCGCTGGCGAAACGTCTTCACGACACCTATGGCGATGAATTCGTCCTCGTCAACGAAGCCATCCTCGGCAACTGCCACACCTACAACAAGCCCGGCAAGATCTGGAGCATGTTCGGTGAGAAGGGCGAAGACCGCATCGCCTGGGACCTCGAGGGCCTCGACCTGCACACGGTCATGTTCACCCTCGGCACCAACGACTTCTCCTATGCCGATGAAGACCACCGCGAAGAACTGTCTGCAGAAACCGTCATCGCCAAAGTCACGAAGACCGTGGAAGACCTGAAAGCCAAGGGCATCCGTGTCACGTCGACGACCCTCTCTCCCCGCTTCGGCTACTTCGGCGTCCCGAAGTTCGACGACTACATGAACGAACAGCGGAAGAAGTACAACGACTGGGTCCGCACCACTGACCTCTTCGACTACTACATCGACGCCGACGAACTGCTGAAAGACCCGGAGAAACCAGACTGGTTCAACGACGAGTACCATCAGGGCGACCACCTGCACCCGAACGCGGCGGGCGGCCAGTTGCTGGCAGACAACTACGACCTCGCGAAACTGGTCGGCAAAGAATAAAACAAACCGGACTCGAACGAGTCCGGTTTTCTTGTTATGTGTCGATCATACTTTATGCTTCGCACGGTATTCGCCGGGGGTCATGCCGACATTGGTGCGGAACACGTAAGTAAAATAGCTCTGGTCGCAGAACTGGAACAGCGCGGCGATTTCGGGGATCGTTTTGTCGCTGGTCTCCAGCAAGTCCTTGGCCGCTTCGATGCGCTCATGGGTCATATACTGGCGGATGGTCATGCCCGCGTGTTCTTTGAAAATGTGGCTCAAGTGGTACTTGCTGACGCCCACATGGTCTGCCACTTCTTCGAGCGTGACTTCCTGAGTCAGGTGAGTCAGCAGATATTTGCGCGCCTTTTCCACGTGCGGGTTTCCGGTGGATTGTAGCTTTCGAGCTTTCACCTGTTCGGAGAATGTGATGGCGGCTGCCCGGATGATCCCGGGGAACTTGTCCGGGAAGTTTTCGGCGATCTGGTGAAGCGCATAGTCCGCCGTCCAGTTCGCTTCCGGCGGGTAGACCCCGGCTTCGATGGCGGAGATCATGAACGTATTGATCAGGCTGACGGCCATATATTCGATCTCTTTGACTTTGGAACTTCCGATCCGGTCATTCTGATAAAGTGCCTCGGCGGACAGCGGTTCAATGGTCGCAAGCTGTTCGGTATCACCGTTCTGGATCATACGGATCATCGGCAGGATATCCCAGTAAGACCGATTGATGAATTCTTCTTCCGAGTCCCGGATGGCCCTTGAGATCTTGTCACTCATTACGCGCCCACCTTTCCACAAATAATCAATATCCTTAGCAAATATATTATATAGTTGATTCTTTCGGTTTTCTATACTTTAAACAGAGAAGTCTGCTTGATCAGGAGTGAACGAAATGTCTAAAGCAGGAGTACTCGCCTTCCGTTATCTGTTCCAGGTCGGCGACTGGGCGCGTCTCAGGAAACTGGAGCAGGACACCTCAGACCTTGCGCTGGACCTCGACATCCCCTACCTCGACGACGGGGACCGGGGCCATCTGCTCGACATCTACAAAGCGAAAGACGCGAAGCCTGGCAACCCGGTCGTCATCAACATCCACGGCGGCGGACTGTTCGCGTCCTTCAAAGACCTCAACGCCAACTTCAACTATGAGTTTGCCCGCCGCGGCTTCGACGTCGTCAGCCTCAGCTATATCCGCCTTCCGGACACCACGTTCTGGCATCAGATCGACGACTGCATGAACGCGCTTCGCTATGTGGCGACCCATGCGGACGAACTCGGCCTCGACCTCACGAACGTCTTCCTGACCGGCGACTCCGCCGGTGCGCTGCTCGCATACTGTTGCTGCGCCATCGAGAACAGTGAAGAACTGCAAAAGTCCTTTGACATCGCTCCTGCCGACCTGAACATCGGCGGGCTCGGACTGGTCTCCATCATGCTCGACACCACGCGCCACGACCTCATGGCGGCGATCACCGACCAGATCGCCAAAGGCGACGACTTCGACCGCGCCTGCATCGGCTATTTGCAGGACCCCGCCTCCATGCTGGAGCACACCACCCTGCCGCCGGTCTACCAGGTCACCGGAGTCCAGGACCTCATTCAGAAAGACTCCCTGAAGTTCGAGAAACTGCTCACCGAGAACGGTGTCAAACACGAGATCAAAGACTACCCGAAGGGCAAAGAGCGCAAACTCGACCACGTCTTCTCCGTCAAGTTCCCGAAGTGGCCCGAGAGCCAGGAAGTAATCAACAACATCTGTGCCTGGTTCCGCCAGTCTGTGGGTGCCGCTCCGGTCGCCGACGGCAAGTACCACAAGTACTTCGTCTGGAGCTTCGATGACGGCCTCGAGCAGGACAAGCGCATCATCGAGACTCTGAAGAAGTACGGCATGGGCGCCACGTTCAACCTGAACTCCGGTCTCTTTGGTCTGAAGCAGTACACACCCCGCATAGCGAACCTCGGTTTCACCGACATCGACGCAGAGGAGTACGAGGCGAAGAAACACCACCTGTTCCCCGCGGCGGAACACTTCCGCATTCCGGCGGAGGAAGTCGTCGATGTTTTCCAGGGGTTCGAAGTGGCTTCCCACACGCTGACCCATCCGCGTCTCGCGAGACTGAAGAAAGAGGAGATCCGCAAGGAGATCGAAGAGGACATCAAAGCGCTCTCCGAACTGTTCGGACAGGACGTCGTCGGCTTCGCGGCTCCCTTCGGTTCCTTCAATGGGGATGTTCGCGATGTGCTGAAAGAGTGCGGCGTCCAGTACAACCGCAGCGTCTCCACGGACGACTCCTTCCGGTTCCCAGAGGACCCGCTGAACATGCCCATGTCCAACTGGTTCATCTCCGGCAAGACCTTCGACCGTCTGAACGCATTCTTTGAGGCAAAACCCGTCGATGACGACCTTCTGTTCCTCTGCTTCGCCCACGGTTACGAACTGGACTTCGGCATCAAAGACGCCAACTGGGACAAGTTCGAGAAAATCTGCGCGGAAGTCGCTTCCCACAAGGACATCATCTGCTGCTCCACGCGAGATGCCTTCGCAGCTCACGAAGCCACGAAAGCAGCCAAGAAATAACCACCACAAAAAAGAAGCCTGTCGGCCCAAGCGGGTCGGCAGGCTTTTTTGTTTTATGACGTCGGCGATCTACGCATAGTGGTAGACATGACGTTTGCGGATGAGGAACTGGACGGTCACGATGAGAGCCAGCGCTTCCGCGATGGGAAGGGCGCTCCAGATGCCATCCACACCAAAGGCCAGCGGCAACAGCATGACCGCGCTCATCTCGAGCAGGATGGTCCGGATGAACGAGATGGCCGCGGAGATCTTCCCGTTGTTCAGGGCCGTGAAGAAGTCCGAGCCGTAGATGTTGAATCCGGACATCAGGAAGGCCAGCGAGTAGATGCGGAACGCGTGCGCGGTCAGTGCCGTCAGTTCGGCGTCGTATCCAACAAAGATGCCGGCGACCACATTGGCCAGCGTCTGCGACAACGTGATCATCGTCAGTGCCGCGACCGTGATGAAGCCCAGACCTTTGCGGAACAGGTTCTTCAACTCATCATAGTTCTCTGCGCCGTAGTGGTACGAGACGATCGGAGCGGTACCCATCGAGTAACCGATGTAGATCGCCACGAAGAAAAACGCGACGTACTGGATGACGCCGTAAGCGGCGACGCCGTCTTCCCCGATATACTTCATCAGCTGCAGGTTGTAAAGCATGTTGACGACGGACATGGAGATATTCGTCACGAACTCGGAAAGACCGTTCCAGCAGGTCTGACGCAACGCTGCGCCATTCCAGCGGGTCTTCCCCAGGCGGTAGAGGCTCGAGTTCGGGAAGCAGAAATAGAGCAGCGGGATGAGACCGCCGACACATTCACTGAGCATCGTTGCCCAGGCCGCACCGACGACGCCCCAGTGAAACGGGCCCATGAACAGGTAGTCAAGCACTATGTTCGTGATGCCGGCCGCGACCGTCACCCAGAGCCCCAGACGGGGCTTCTCCGCCGCCACCAGGAACGACTGGAACATATTCTGCAATGTGAAAGGAATGATGCCGAGCAGCATGATCCGGCCATACGCGATGCAGTGGGGCAGCATCGCTTCACTGGCACCCATCAGCCGGCAGACCGGAGCCATGGTCAGCTCCCCGAACAAAGTCAGAAGGAGGCCGACCGCAATACCGGAGTAAACGATCAGAGAGAATGTCCGGTTGGCAAGCTTCCTGTCCCCAGTTCCCATCTGATAGGAAACGAGGGCCGTGCCGCCGACGCCGAGGATGAACCCGACGCCGCCGAGGATCATGATGTATGGCCATACGAGGTTCAATGAGGCAAACGCCGTAGAACCGGTAAAGTTCGAGACGAAAATGCCGTCGATGACTCCGTAAAAGCTGGTAAAGATCATCATCACGATGGAGGGCAGCGCGAAGCGCAGAAGCCGTCCTGTCGTGAAGTGATCGGATAACTGGATCTTCAAAAAGAAAACTCTCCTCTGTAAAACTTACAGAGGAGAGTATAACGATTTTTTACAAATCTGTCTACCATCAGTCATCGATAGTCCCCTTGACAAGATCCTCGAGAAATTCGCGATGAAGATGATCGCGAAGAAAAATAAGAATTGACGTTCCCCTAGAGAAAGAGCTCCGGGCAGGTAAAACTGTTCGGAGCTCTTTCGCGTCATATGTCGTTATTCACTTTTGCTGCTGTCCTCAGAGCTGAGGATCTTGTAGACCTCGATGGCCTTGCCGAGTTTGGACTTCCTGAAGGACTCGGACATCTCGCCGCCCATGAGGGACTCGATGGCGCCGGGCACCTTCGAGGCGGCTCCTTTGATGAGGTCGCCGATAGAGATGTTCTCCGCGGCGGCCATGCCTTTGTCGATCATGCCCTGGATGCTGGCCGGGATCTTCACGTTCTCCGGCAGGTCCATAACGTCGTTGATGGAGTGGCCTTCCGGCAGGTCGGCGACTTTGGATGTGCGTTTTTCAAGGCGCTCCCGGAAGAGCTGGCGGAACTGTGCCCGACCGTTCGGGCTGTCGAAGTCCGTCGCATTGAACTCGCCGAGCCAGAGCATCTCCATGAGGAGGATGTAGGCCTCGCCCAGGGTCGTCGTGATGAGTGCCGCCGTGGAACCGGAGATGGTCCCGCCGAGTACCGTACCGGCGCCCGGGATGAGTTTCAGGAGCGTTGACGAGATGGCCTTGCCGGCGAGCGTAGCACCGGACGTGCCGAGCATGGCGGACGCGAACGTCACCATGATGCTCTTGTTCACTTCCAGGCCGAAGATCGCGGTAATGGAGCCGATCATGGCGATCTGCGTCGGGATGAGCAGCGCGCTGTCCGCAAAGGGGATCGGCATGAACCCTTCTCCGAACGCTGCACTGGTGGCCGCCGCGACCGCGGTTCTGGCATAGTAACGCTTCAGATCAAGGGACGCGCGTTGCACGTTTAAAAGGGTACTCAGGAGCTCGTCCGGCAGGGCTTCCGCCATGACCTGGATGAGCACGTCGAGGCCGTATGCCTTGGCGATGTAGTCCTCATCGATCTCGTAGTCCTTCGCGAGGACCGGGACGACCTGGAGCACATCGAGCTTCTCGTCAAGGACGAGCTGGCGGAGCGCCTGCGCGTTCTTCTTCGAGAAGGACTGGGTCAGGACCACGATGACCGGGACGTTCGTCATCGCGTTCTCTTTGGCGAATTCGCGGAGCCAGTCGATCTCTTCCGGCTCAATGCGGTTGGTCGCCGTGTTGACACAGTACCAGATGCAGTGGATCGCCTTGTTGACGTCCTTCGACTTGACGCCCTCTTTGATGGTCTCAATGATCTCGTTGCGGACCTGGATCTGTGCATCGCGCCCGAGTTCGAACCCGCGGGTGTCGTAGATGTTGAGCGGGAAGCCTTCCTTCGAGATCTTGCTCATGTGGTCGGTCACAGGCTTGCCCATGCCCTCCGTCGCAAGGTCTTCCCGGAACACACTGTTGATGAGCGTGCTCTTCCCCGCGCCGGTCTTGCCGACGACGATGATGTTCAGCGTATTGAGGTTCGCGATGTTCCCCTGAATGGAACGGAGCGCCTCTTCCGCAAATTTTTCGGTATTAAACTCCATTTACTGATCCTCTCGCTTCTCCTCGGAACCGTCCTTGCGGACGATCTCGGGGCCCATATTGTCAAAATCGATGGTTGCAGTGGATTTCCTGATCTGCTGTTTTGCCGCCTTTTTGGTGGCTTTCTTTGTCAAAGCCGGCACCACGGTGGAACCGATGGCAGCCATGCCGGTGAACAGCCCGAATCGCAATAATTTCGGATTCATACTGAGCCTCCGCACCTCCAATAGATAAAAACTGTTTAACGGGCAACTTCTATATAAATCGCCCGACTTAAAACTACTTAAAACATTTTCCCTATTATAACACAGAAAAGAAGAGCTGAGAACGAAGGTCCTCAGCTCTGTCTCGTTTGGGCGATTTACTTGCGTTTGGTGCCGTAGCCGTGAAGTTTCTGGTTGACGATCTTGTGGAAGGAGTACTTCGCCAGCAGTTTGCTCTTCTTCGGCTCGTAGTTCTTCTTGCCCTGGTCGATGTCGTACACCGTCTTGCCGGACTCGATATCCTTGAAGAAGGGCGTGTCCTTCGGCAGGATGAAGGTGAAGGCGGAGGGCACGATCTCGAACGTGACCTTTTGGACTGCTCTGCACTCGCCGTCGACGTTGATCTGCTGGGGCTTGTCGCACTCGATCGTCATGCTTTCGCCGCGCATGTAATCGACGAAGGGATACTTGTAGTAGTCGAACTTGGACTGCCAGTGGAACAGCATATAGAAGAACATGCTCGGCCACCAGGTGACGCGGTGGATGATCGAGAAGTCCATCTTGCCGTCGGTCGGGTCCGCGAACGTACCGCACTTGATGCCGGAACCGTAGTACTGGCCGACCCATGCGGTGGCCTGGATGAAGGGGCCCCAGGTCTCTTCCCCGTCCACAAAGACACGGAACTTGTTGTAGACCTTCGTGAACATGCAGTAGAGACCGCCGAGGAAGTACGTACGGTGACCGATGGCGCCGGGCATCCGTTTCATGGCTTCCTGTTTGGCACAGGCTTCTGCGTCAAAGCCGATGGAGGCCTGATTGATGGCATACTCCGTCACGCCGTCCTGGTCGGTGACCTTCAGGCCGTCGACCGTCAGCGGGATGCCGTCGATGAGGTTTTCCACGTTGAGGAACTGTTTTTCCGTGCCGTAGAGTCGGATGTAGTCGTTGCCCGAGCCCTTCGGGACGACGGTGATCTCCGCATTGTCATATCCGACGACACCGTTGACGACTTCATAGAGCGTGCCGTCGCCGCCGACCGCGTAGAAGCGGACGTTCTCCCCTGCCTGCTTTGCCTCTTCTGCCTTTTCATGGCAGAACCGTGTGGCATCGCCTTTGCAGGTGGTGTCATAGATTTCATAATCGATGCCGGCCTTTTCCGCGGCGGGAATGACGCATTCTTTGATGACATCGATCTTCTGATTTTTACCGGAGTTCGGATTCTGGACGAAATAGTGTTTCATAAAACCCTCCAAAGACCGTCAGGCTATCCCTTGTTCGGGAAAGCCTGACATTCATTCTGTATTCAGTATAGCATGTTGTTCAGAAAACTCAAGTGACAATTTATGCTTTCGTAAGTTTGGCAAAGTTCGCCATCACCTTTTTGGTGCCGGCTTTTTCAAACGCGATTTCCAGAAGGGTGTCGTTGCCCATGGGTTTCGCGCTGAGGACGACGCCGGTGCCGAAGGCTTTGTGTCTGACCGTGTCGCCGATGGAGTACGAATCGCCCGATGCGGTGGCGGCAGCCGCTTTGGCCGCTCTCGCCTTCTGCGCGTTCTTCTGAGCCGTACTGGTATGTGTGGCGTCCCGGTCTGCCGAACGGCCTCTGGAGAAGCCGGAAGTGCTGCCGCTGCTCCAGCCGCTGTGGTCTGATGCGCTGCGCCCGAAACTCGAATAACCGGTACCGTAGTCGGAGCCGTAGCCGCGTCCACCGCCGAAGCCGAAGCTCCGGTTGTTCTCCGCGGAATACGGAGAGTCGGCACCGCCGTCTTCGCTGACATCCGGCGGCAGTTCATCGAGGAACGGAGACGGCTGATTGCGGTTGGTCTGTCCGTAGAGCATGCGCTCCGCGGCGTTCGTGAGGTACAGTTTCTCTCTGGCCCTCGTGATGCCGACGTACGCAAGGCGCCGCTCTTCCTGCATCTGCGAGGAGTCGAACATGGACTGGCGGCTCGGGAACACGCCCTCCTCCATGCCGGCAATGAAGACGACCGGGAACTCGAGGCCCTTCGCCGCGTGCATGGTCATGAGAACGACCGAGTCCTGCTGCTCATTGTACTGGTCGATGTCCGTCAGAAGCGAGACTTCCTCGAGGAACCCGGACAGGTCTCCCCCTTCCGTCTCCTGCATGTATCGGACGATGTTGTTCTTCAGTTCTTCGAGGTTCTCTCTGCGCTCTTCGAACCGTTCCCGGTCTGCCTTGAGCGAATCGAGGTAACCGGTCTGTTCCATCAGTTCATCGAAGAACGCGCTCATGTCGGCGTCTTCGAGATTGGCCCGGAAGCCGTCGATCATGTGGGTGAACTTCTGCAGCTTCGTCGCGCTCCGGGAGAGTTTCGCGTACTCGTCCGGGTGACAGATGACCTCGTAAATGCTGGTGCCGAGGCCGGCCGCGATGTCCGCCGCCGCATTGACGGTGGTGTCGCCGATGCCCCGTTTCGGTTCATTGATGATCCGGCGCAGCTTGACGTTGTCGGCCGGGTTGTCGATGACGGTCAGGTACGCGATGGCGTCGCGGATCTCCTTGCGTTCGTAGAACCGGCGGCCGCCGATGATCTTGTACGGGATGCCGGCTTTGATGAACGCGCTTTCAATGGAGCTCGACTGCGCGTTGGAGCGGTACAGGATGGCATGGTCCGAGAACTTCCGGCCGTTCGAGACGCCGGTCTCGATGACGTCGGCGATGTACTGCCCCTCCATCATGGCATTGGCGGCCGTGAACAGAGTGATCTTTTCGCCGTCGCCGGCGTTGGTCCAGAGGTTCTTGCCCTTGCGCTGCGTATTGTGAGCGATGACTTCATTCGCCGCGTTCAGGATGTTGCCGGTGGAACGGTAGTTCTGTTCGAGACGGATGGTCTTCGCGTTTTTATAATTGCTTTCAAAGTTCAGGATGTTTTCGATGGTGGCACCGCGGAACCCGTAGATGCTCTGGTCGTCATCGCCGACGACGCAGATGTTCATGTACTTCCCGGCGAGGAGGCTCGTCAGCACATACTGCGCCGGGTCGGTGTCCTGGTACTCGTCGACGAGGACATAGCGGAACTGGTTCTGGTAGTGTTCCCGGACTTCCGGCTCCTGTTCGAGGAGTTTGACCGCGTTGAAGATCATGTCGTCGAAGTCCATGGCGTCCGCCTGCATGAGGAGCTTCTGATAGAGCGCGTAGCACTCCGCATACCGGGACGTGCGGATGTCTCCCTTCGTCTCCTTCTCATACTCTGCAGGGGTCAGCAGCCGTTCCTTGGCGTGGCTGATCGCGGACAGGATCTCCTTGTGGGGCATGATCTTGTCGTCGATGTTCAAAAGCCGCTGACACTCTTTCATGGTCCGCTTCGAGTCATCGGTGTCGTAGATCGTGAAGTGCGTCGAATAGCCGAGGCGGTCGCCATAGCGGCGCAGGATGCGGGAACAGACGGAGTGGAAGGTGCCGGCCCAGATGTCCAGTGCCTCATCGCCCAGGAAGTTGCCCAGACGGTCTTTGAGCTCGTTCGCCGCCTTGTTGGTGAACGTGATGGCGAGGATCTGCCAGGGCTTTGCAGGGTACACAGAGAGCAGGTCCTGCACGTCGAAGGGAAATTCCTCGAGTTTTCCGTCGAGGTAGTCCTGCACGAACTGCACGTCCGCTTCTGTCACCGGGCGGCAGAGGTCGTCAGACTGATATGCCTTGCCGTATTTGATGATGTTGGCGATGCGGTTGACGAGGACCGTGGTCTTCCCCGAGCCGGCGCCGGCCAGGACCAGGAGCGGACCTTCGGTCGTCGTGACCGCCTCCAGCTGCCGGTCGTTCATCCGGGAGAATTCCTGTTCGATGACCTTGCGCCGGAGTTCTAAAAACTGTTGTTCAAGCATTCTGTATCCTCAACCCTTGTGTTGTTTGATGTAGTCTTCCAAAATGATGACCGCCGAGACGGCATCGATGACCGCTTTCCGGTCTTTTCCTCTGGTATTGGTGACATTCAGGGCGCGGTGAGCCTCCACGGTGGTGAGCCGCTCATCCATCATGTCCGTTTTGAGGCCGTATTCGGTTTCGAGAAGGGCGGCGAGTTCGCGGCACTTTTCGGAGCGGTCGCCCTCGGTCCCGTCCATGTTGACCGGGTTGCCTACGACCACCAGTTCCGCCCGTTTCTCTTCGGCCAGCGCGGCGATCTGTTTTGCCACCTTCGGCATATAGGTCTCTTTGATGACGGTGACCGGAGACGCGAGGAATTCCATGGCGTCGCAGACGGCTATGCCGGTCCGTGCATCGCCATAATCGACGGAAAGCATGATCATAAGGTGTTTTCCTTTCTTGAAAAAGAGGGACGGCGAACCGGCATTGCTGCCAGCGCGCCGCCCATTTCATTCAGTTGTTGCTCACTGAGTTGCGACCGCTGCCGTGGTCGTCGCGATCGGAGGCTGAGTGACCGACGGGACCGAGACGGACGGGACCGAAGTGCCGCCACCGGCCGAGGTTGCGGAGGTGGAGCCGCTGCCGGTCGTCGAGTAAGTCCGGCGCGTAGTCTTCACTTCGCCGCTGGAAAGCCCGCCGCTGTGGCGTCCGGAGCAGGTATCCGGCAGGTGGTCCTTGTCGTAATAGCCGACGGCTTTCGGACAGCCGGAGCCCGCCAGGAGGCCGGAACGTGTGCAGTAGCTGCGTTCGACGATCTGGTCGTCGAGTTCGAAGTTCTTCTTCGACAGGCCGTTGTGGATCCGGTTCATGACCGCAGACCAGATGTGGGCAGCCGGGTTATAGCCGCTCGAGAAGTTCGTCATCTCTTCCTGCTTGTCGTAACCGTACCAGACAGCAGCAACGTAGTAAGGCGTGCCGCCGCAGGTCCATTTATCCTTGGTGTCGGATGTCGTACCGGTCTTCATGTAGGAAGTGAAGCCGACGACGCCGCATCCTTTACCGGTACCCTGTGTCACGACGGTCTGAAGGATCTTGTTCATGGAACCAGCGGTACCGGGCCTGATGGCCTGGGTGGGTTTCTGGGAACCGTCGAGGAGGGTCTTCTCGCCCTTGTAGTCGGTGACGGTGGTGTAGCACTTCGGCGCGTAATACTTACCGCCGTTGCCGAAGGTGGCGTAAGCCGCGCACATCTCCAGGCTCGTGACACCGTGGGTCATACCGCCGACGGCCATGGAGGACAGGTTGCTGTCCGTATACTTGCCATCTTTCACCAG
The DNA here is from genome assembly GCA_017433225.1 of Clostridia bacterium. Lineage (GTDB taxonomy): Bacteria > Bacillota > Clostridia > Oscillospirales > Acutalibacteraceae > RUG420. Next base: position 17,113 of record JAFRHS010000009.1, on the reverse strand, counting down.
CGTGGTGATGTGGAAGTTCTTCATGAGATAATTGAGACAGGTGGTCGTTCCCATCTTGTTGGCCAGCTGCGCCGCACAGGTGTTGAGAGACTGAGCGACCGCGTACTGGACCGTGACGCGGTTGTTGGGATTACCGTGGTCTCCGGCGAAGTTCTGCGGCCATTCCTTGCCGTTGATCTTCAGCGCGTAGTTCAGGACCGGAGTCGAGTACCAGATGAGGCCTTCTTCCATGGCCGGAGCATAGATGCTCAGCGGCTTGATGGAGGAACCCGGGGAACGGATGGAGTCCGTCGCACGGTTCAGACCGCGGTTGATGGTCTTCGGACCGGCGCCGCCGACCATGGCAACGACGTGGCCCTGATAGTCCATGATGGTGATGGCCGACTGGACCTTCTTCTTCGTATTGTTCTCGCCCGTTTCGGTCCGGCTCGGTTCCGAGGGGAAGGAACGGCGATTGACGTAGACATATTCCGCAGCCGCCTGGATGTTCGGGTTCTCGCAGGAGTAGATGCGGAGACCGCCGCTGTACACCTTGCGGGTGGCTTCCGACTTGGAGTAGTTGTACTTCTCCATCATATCGGAGATGACCGTGTCGATGACGTAGTCCACATAGTAGCTGTTGATCTCGCTGTCGGTCGAGGTCTCGGCAGCGGACTTCTTCGGCACGTAGTTGGCGGAGTTGGTATAGACGATATCTTCATCGAGGGCAGCCTGATACTGTTCCTTCGTGATGGCGTCTTCATCGAGCATGTAGTCGAGACAGAGGGCACGTCTTTCCTTGTTGGCGTCCGGATAGAGCAGCGGGTTATATGCGGTCGGGGCCTTGGTGATACAGGCAAGGCACGCGTCTTCCGCAATAGTCAGCTCGTTCAGGTCCTTGCCGAAATATTTTTCGGCAGCGGTCTCGACGCCGTAGCAGCCGGAACCCAGCGGGATGGTGTTGAGGTACGCTTCGAGGATATCCTCTTTGCTGTAGTTGTTCTCGAGGTTCAGAGCGTACAGGATCTCCTTGAGTTTCCGGGCGATGATGACCTGGTTCTCTTCCGTCAGGTTCTTGATGAGCTGCTGAGTCAGCGTGGAACCGCCCTGACGGCCGTGGTATTTGACGATGGCACCGATGGTACGGATCCAGTCGACACCGTCGTGCTTGTAGAAACGTTTATCCTCGAGGCAGATGAACGCCTGCTGGAGCCCTTCCGGGATCTCGTCGAGTTCTGCCCAGATACGGTTCTGTTCCCCGTGCAGAGCGGCGATCTGCGTATACTTGCCCTGAGAGTTCTTCGCATAGATGATACTGGTCTGTGCCTGCTCGGACTTGTAGTCGTCGAGGTTGATGGCGGCACTTCCGTGCACGTATGCGATGACGTAGACAAACATGAAGATCATCGTCAAGAGGAGACCGAGTAACAGGATCTTGACAATGGTACCAAGGACAGAATGCTTCCCTTCCGGGCGTTTTTTCTTCGGACGTTTCGCATTCGTCGTCTGCTTCCGCCGTCTCTGTGCATTTGCCCCGGCGGTGGCAGACCTTCTCTGTCCTGCTGCAGCTGCCATGAAGTTAACCCTCCTTCATTGCATAACATTTCACAATAATTTCTTGAAATTATACCATATATTGTATTAAAAGAAAAGGGCTTACGCAACAAACGCAAGCCCATTCTTTACTGATTTCTTGTCAAATCTGACTTATTTTACCATGCTGGCGATCTCGGCAGCGAAGTTTTCTTCCTTCTTCTCGATGCCTTCGCCCTTGGCATAGCGGGTGAAGCCGGTGACCTTGATGTCGCCGCCGATCTTCTTGGCGACAGAAGCGACATAAGCAGCCACGTCTTCATGGTTCTCTGCCTTGACGAACTCCTGGTTCAGGAGGCAGTTCTCTTTGTAGTACTTGCCAAGCTTGCCCTTGACGATGTTGGCGAGGACCTGCTCCGGCTTGTTGGCCATCTTCGGGTCTTCCTTCATCTGAGCTTTCAGGATCTCGGTCTCATGCTCGAGGACGTCTGCCGGAACAGCAGCCGGATCGAGGTAGGACGGGCTCATGGCAGCGATCTGCATGGCAACGTCTTTGCCCATGACCTTGAACTCTTCGGTCGCAGCGACTTCATCGGTGGTGTCGAAGTTGACGAGAACGCCAACAGCGCCGCCCATGTGGATGTAAGAGCTGCTGATGCCTTCGGTGCGGACGAAACGACGGATCTTCATGTTCTCGCCGATGGCAAGGACGAGGTCCTGAACGGTCTCTTTGACGGTTCTGTCGGAACCGGCAAGCTTCATCTCTTCGAGTGCTTCGACATCGGCCGGGTTCTCGGCAGCGATGGTCTTGGCAACGTCAGCGACGAACGCCTGGAACTTTTCGTTCTTGGCAACGAAGTCGGTCTCGGAGTTGACCTCGACGAGGACGGAGACTTTGGCAGCCTCATCGGTGTAAGCATAGACAACACCGTCCGCAGCGGTTCTGCCGGACTTCTTGACGGAAGCGGCAAGTCCTCTTTCGCGGAGAACGTCGATGGCTTTTTCCATATCGCCGTCAGCTTCGACAAGTGCCTTCTTGCACTCCATCATGCCAACGCCGGTCTGTTCACGAAGGGCTTTTACGTCCTGTGCAGTAAAACTCATAGTGAGCATCTCCTTTATTGAAGTTAAGTAGTGATTCCTTATTCAGCAGCTTCCTCTGCGGGAGCCTCTTCGACGTCCGTGTCCTGGACACCCTGGCGGCCTTCGATGACAGCGTCAGCCATAGCGCCGGAGATGAGACGGACCGCACGGATGGCGTCGTCGTTGCCGGGGATGACGTAGTCGATCTCGTCGGGGTCGCAGTTGGTGTCGACGATGGCGATGATCGGGATACCGAGCTTGTGAGCTTCGGCGACAGCGATACGCTCTTTGCGCGGGTCGACGATGAACATGGCGTCCGGGATCTTCTTCATGCCGGTGATACCGCCGAGGAACTTCTCAAGCTTTTCGATCTCGAGGTCGAGCTTGGCAGCTTCCTTCTTGGTCAGAAGATCGAAGGTACCGTCTTCTTTCATGGCCTTCAGCTGCTGAAGTCTCTTGATGCGGTTCTGGATGGTCTTGAAGTTGGTCAGCATACCGCCGAGCCAGCGGGCATTGACGAAGGGCATACCGGCACGGGTAGCTTCCTCGCGGATGGAGTCCTGAGCCTGCTTTTTGGTACCGACGAAGAGAAGAGTGCCGTTGTCGGCGGAGAGGTCGCGAACGAAGGTGTAAGCGTCCTCCAGCTTGCGAACGGTCTTCTGCAGGTCGATGATGTAGATACCGTTGCGCTCGGTGAAGATGTACGGAGCCATTTTCGGGTTCCATCTTCTGGTCTGATGTCCGAAATGGACACCGGCTTCGAGTAACTGTTTCATAGATACTACTGACATTTGTTTTTTCCTCCTTGAGTTTGTAACCTCCGCAAGGCTCAAAAGACGCGTAACAACGCCCTTTTTGGTGGGCGATGCACCCTCGCATCCAGCACCTCACGTGCGATTTGCCTATATAATATATCATAAGAGCAGATGGGATTCAAGAAAAATATAAAGAAAAAAGTCCGGACCGGAGTCTGGGGACCCTCGCAGAGGGGGTTCGGCTGGCAGACTGCCGGGACGGAGCTTTTTTCTTTTCGTTTATTTTCGCAAATGTTACAGGATCGGGATCTTGATCTTGAGGTCGCTCAGCGGCCAGCTGGAGCACGGATGGAACCATCCCATCTCCTTGTCCATCAGGCGTCTCCCGTCGCCGATCGGAGACACGAAGATGTCGCCGGAGAGCAGGTGGCTTCGACAGAACCCGCACTCGCCGTTGCGGCAGTGGGTGTCGACCCGGATGCCGGCTCTCTCGAGCGCGACGACGACCGTCTCGTTCGCGGCGGCCTCGATGACATCTTCCTGGATGCCGCGGACGACGGTGATCTTGTGGGTCTCCGTCTCCTTTCCGGCGGGATAGCCGGGCAGCTGTGTGACGTCGGCCGGATTGTTGATGACGTCGCAGCGGAACCGGCGGCGTTCGACGCCGAGGTCGGCCAGCGCTTCCTTGCAGACCTTCCACATCGGGAACGGGCCGCAGAACATGTAGGTGGCCTCTCTTCCCCGGTCGTCCGGACCCGGCGTGTACTTCGCGATGAGTTCCTTGTTGAGGAACCCTTTCTCGCCGTCCCAGTCGGGGTCGTCGGACAGGATATGGACGACATGGACCCGGTCGCAGGCGGCTGCGATCTTGTCGAGCTCGTCTTTGAGGACGATGTCGTCATGCTTCATGGAACCGTAGAGGATGGTCAGGTCGACCTTCTCGAGTTTACCGAACGCGACTTCCTTCGCCATCGAATGGAACGGAGCGATGCCCGAACCGCCGGCGAGGGCGACGACGTGTTTCGAGTCTCTCAGCGGCTCGTAATAGAAACTGCCGAACGGCAGGTTGGCGTCCAGCACATCGCCCACGGAGACATGCTCAAAGAGCCAGTCCGGAACGAGGTACGGGCGGTTGCGGCGGACGGTGATTTCGAAGAAGCCGTTCTCCCCTCTGCCCTCGTACGGTGCCGAGGAGATGGAGTACGGACGGGTGAGCTCGCTGTCGCCGATCTTCAGGCGGAAGTTGACATACTGACCGCTCTGGAACACCGGGATGTGTCCGTCTTCACTGGTGAAGCGGAACGTCTTCGCGGTAGGAGAAGCGTCCGTGATGGAGACGACTTTGACCTTCATGGCAGCGGGATGCAGGAGGTCCGCCAGCTCACGGACGGGGTCTCTGCGGTTCCGGTCGTCGATGAGCGCGGGAGCGTTTTCCCATTTGGACTTGCGGGCATCGACGATGCGGTCGACTCCCTTGACGTCTTTCAGGAATCCTTTGACGTTGGTACCGAAGCTCATTTCGCCGCCCCCTTTCTCGCGAGATCGTCATGGATGGCTTTGGCCGCCGCCTGACCGTTGGTGATGGCGGGACCCATGCCGTCGCCGGAGATGGCATGCGCGCCGGCGAACGCGAGACCTTCAATGAAGTCTTCGGCGCCGGGCATCTGCTTCCGCGCGACCGCGTGGTCATCCATGGAGTGGGAATAGCCGTAGATGCTGCCCTTCCAGGCACCGACATAGTGGGCGACCGTCACGGGCGTCTCGACTTCGAGCTCGACGATGCGGTCCCGGAAGTCGACTTTCGTGACTTCGAGACATTTCTCGATCATCTCATTGGCGAGGCGGCGCTTCATGTCGAAGTACTCGTCCTCGGTGACCGTCAGCCAGGGTTCCACGAGGTGGAGCGCGGTGATGGAGAGCTGGGTGTAGCCCTCCGGCACGCATTTCGGGTTCGCGTAGTTGAGGCAGATGGTCGTGATGTAGTTGAAGGGTTCGGACAGGTCGAGGCCGTTCTGCCAGATGGCATTCGTGTCGAGGGTGTCACCGGAGAACGTCGAGTAGTTCGTAATGCCGTTCTCTTCCGGGGTGCCTTCGAGGACCAGGATGATGGAGACCGGGCAGACCGAGAGCTTCCGGGCGTTGATCATCTGGATGGCTTCCGGCGGGACTTCGGAGGCGGGCTCGATCATCTGGGTATAGACCTTGTTGGGGTATGCAGCGGATACGACATAGTCTGCGTGGATCACATCGCCGCGCGCGGTGCGGACACCGGTGACCTTCCCGTCTTTGACGATGATCTTTTCGACTTCCTGGCGGAATTCGAACTGGGCACCGTTCTCCTCGACCTTCTGCTGCATCTTCATCGACATCTCATGGGAATAGCCGCGGCAGACATAGGAGCCGGTCAGGTAGTCCGCCATGAGGAACGCGTAAATGGTGAACGGCAGGTCGTCGAGCGGGTTGCCGACGTAGATCCAGTACGGCGTCATCAGTTCTTTGAGACGGCCGTCGATGCCGCAGGCCTCCATGACTTCGGACGCGCTGTAGCCCAGCGTCCGGACGAAGTCGGTGTGGTTTTTCAGCATCTTGACCTTGCTCACCTCGTGGGTGGACAGGTAGTTCATGCTGTCGTAGACCCGGCGCATCATTTTGATGAAGTCGAGGACTTTGTCATAGCATCCGGGGACCGCCGCGTCAAAGTCGCGGGCAGCCCGTTCATAACCGTCATGGACCGTCATGTCGATGCCCTCGCCGGGGACGACGACACGGTAGCATTCCGGCACTTTGAGCCAGTCGATCTTCACGCCCATCTCATCGAAGAACGCGCCGACTTTCAGCTTGTCGTTTTCATCACCGATCGACATCATCTCGTGCAGGGTGGCTTCGATCTCGAATTCATCGCGCACGAAGTCTGTGGCGAGCCCGCCGGGCAGGTTGTGTTTCTCGAGAATAAGGATGTCCTTGATGCCCCATTTCTGCAAACGCAACGCGCACGCCATTCCGGCAAGGCCGCCGCCCATGATGACCACCTGATAATGGTCTTTGTAATAACTCATGGTGCAGGTACCTCCTTTATGTGAACCATTTGTCATACAGCATTTCATCGAGTCCGAAAAGTTGGGCGATGTACCGACCCTCGAACACCTCGTCCGGCGTCCCGAGCCGGTCGAGTCTCCCCTCCCGGATGCAGGCCACCCGGTCGGAGACCAGCCGGGCCAGTTCCGGTTCGTGGAGAGTCATGAGGACCGTCTTCCCCTGTTCTTCGGACAGTTGTTTCAATACTTCCAGGAACTCCGCTTTCCAGCGGATATCCAGAAACGTCGTGGGCTCATCGAGCAGGATGATCTCCGGCTGCTGACACAGCGCTCTGGCAAGGACGACGCGCTGACGCTGGCCGTCGCTGATCGCCGTGAAGAGCCGGTCCTGCAGGTCCGTGACATGCACCTGCGCCATGGCTTCGTCGACGATGCGCTCATCGTCCGCAGACAGCCGGCCGAACCGGCCGGTGTACGGATACCGTCCCACCGAGACCGCCTCCCGGCAGGTCATCTGTTCCGGACGCAGGGCGTCGGAAAACACGACCGCCATGCGCTTTGCGAGCTCCTGAGGTTTTGTGACATTCAGGTCCTTTTCGTCGAGCAGGACCGTGCCGGCCACCGGCGCCAGCTGTTTTGCCAGCGTCTTCAGGAGCGTCGTCTTGCCGGCTCCGTTCGGGCCGATGAGCGTCAGGACTTCTCCCTTGCAGATCGGAAAGTCAAAGGGTCCGGCGACCGCCTTCTCATCGTAGCCGATCGAGAGGTCGACCGTTTTCAGCAGTTCGTTCATGCGCGTTCCCTCCCCTTCTGGTTTTTGATGAGGATCCAGAGGACGACCGGCGCGCCGAAGACCGCCGTCACCGTGCTGATACTGAGTTCCGTCGGCGCGAACAGGGTCCGTGCCAGAAGGTCGCACAGCAGGCAGAACGCGGCGCCTCCGAGGAAGCACCCGGGAATGACCTTTTTCGGGTCAGAGGAGTCCAGAAGAGACCGGACGAGATGAGGCACGGCGACACCGACAAAGGAGACGGGTCCCGCAAAAGCGGTGACCGTAGCCGCCAGGAGGCTCGACAAAAGGACGAGCGTCACCCGGAACAGCCGGACATTGACGCCCACACTGGAGGCATAGGTCTCTCCCATCCGGTACGCTCCGATGGGTTTTGCCAGCATCAGGACACCGAGGAAAGTGAGCGCCACAACGAGCGTCATCACCAGTACATCGCGCATCTGGATGCCGGAAAAGCTGCCGACGGACCAGGTGTGGAGTTTGACGATCTCCGAGTCCGCGGCGAACGTGATCAGGAATTCCGTTACGGCAGAACAGAGGTAACCGATCATGACGCCTCCGATGATGAGGACCGACATCCGGTTCACCACCGTCGACAAGGCCAGGACGAGGCTCATCGCAAGCATGGCGCCCGCGAACGCGGCGACGACCATGACCGCCGACCCCGGGGTCCTCGATTTGCTGAGAAAGACGATCATCGTAAAAGCTACCGTCAGTTTCGCGCCGGAAGAGACGCCGAGGATGAAGGGCCCCGCGATGGGGTTGTGGAAGTAGGTCTGCAGCAAATAGCCGGACAGCGCCAGAGCGCCGCCCAGAACGATCGCCGCCAGAGCGCGGGGCAGTCGGAGCTGCAGGATCACATTCGACGTCGTCGGGTCGGAAGCGCTGCCGAACAGAGCGTCCCAGACCGCGGTCAGGGACACCGATGTGCTTCCAATGGAAAGGTTCATCAGGAAGAGGGCGACAAGAAGGACACCCATGGCCGAAAAACCGGCCACAGATTTTTGTGTCTTTGTCATACCGTTCACTTCCTTACTTCAGTTTCAAGAGATAGGTGAAGTCCGTACCGCCGATGAGCATCTCGTGCAGATCGCGGACAAAGGTGCCCTGGCCCATCGCATGCTGGTAGAGATCGTTGGTCGTGGAATACACGTTGCCGTCCTTCACCGCTTTGCAATCGGCAAGGATCGGCGCTTCTTTGAGGAACTCCTCGATCGTATAGCGTTCCCCTTCCACGGAACTGTTCCAGACGAAATAGTCCGTATCGAGGGAGGCTTTGTAGAACTCCTCCATCGAGATGGTCTCCGTCGAGCGGTTCACATCGTTCTCCCTGCCTGCATCCGGCAGATTGTACTCACCGCCGGCAAGCTCGATCATGGAGACGATATAGTCGGTCCCCTTCCGCACCGAGACGGTGCCGTTGGAGTTCACATTGAAAAACGCAACGGTCGGCTTCTCGTCTTCCGGGCGGTCGACCGCCTGCTTTTTGAGTGTTTTGAATTCCTTTTCCTGCTGCCGGAACGCCTGTTCCGCCGCCTCCTCACGACCGGTCATGAGGCCGTAGACCTTGACCCATTCCATCCGCCCCTCCGGAGTCGTTTCCAGGCTGGCGTAGTCGATGAAGACGGGGATGCCGACGCCCTCCAGTTTTTCGATGACCGCAGGACTGTGGAGGATCATCGTGTTCTGGATGGCCAGGTCGCATTTCCCGGTTTTCAGCAGTTCCATGTCCGGCGCGGAATACTTTCCCGCGAACAGTAGATCGCCGTTCCGCATGGCCTCTGCCGCTTCCGGAAGGTTCCAGCCACTCTCCTGCTGAGAGGAAAACTTCAGCCGGTCCAGCCCGTTACTGGCGAGAAAATAGTCCATGGATCCGGAACCGGAGAGATAGCCGTTTTTGATCGGGACATGGATGATGGTCACCTGTTCGCCGAGGTCTTTCGGGACCGGGTCGTCCGCTTCCGCCAGATAGTACTGCCGGTCGTCCGCAACGGTCACCAGGCATCCGCCCTCTTTGAAATAGTCGACGGCAAACCGCGTGGCATAGCCGAGTTTCAGGGAATGGTCATACGTCAGTTCCGACGACACCGCAGAACGGGTGGCCGGCTCCTGATCGATGACCGTTGTTGCTGAGTTCCCTCCGCTTGTTCCGCAGCCGGTCAGGACCGACAGCAGAAGCAGCAGGCATAAGAAGACCGGGAGGGTCCCAGTCCGAACGATCTTCATGGTAGCACCTCCCGGTCAAATTCTAAATTGTTATCGCTTTTTTCTGCCAAAGTCCGTATGCCAGAACCAGTAGAAGCAGAGTACGCCGGCCAGGACGACCAGAAGCGAGGCGATCATCAGGAGCCAGAGCTTCGAGCTGTAACGCTTGATGGTGTCCTTGTGGAACGTCAGTTCGTACTCGACCTCATGAGGTGTGCTCATCGCCGTCGTATCGCCGATGACCTTGATGGGTTCATCGAACTTCTCGATGGGGATGAGGAACGAGGAATTGGAGTCCTCTTCGACGTTTCGGGGCTCGATCTTCTCGCCGCCGACGATCATGTAATCGTAGTTCGGGCTGCTCCACAGGACCGTGGCATACGCCTTCCCGTGGATGACGGTCAGTGTGGTCGGAGACGTGATGCTGGCACGGCCGGTGCCGCCGGTCATGTCGACTTCGATGGTGTACGAACCGTCATGCAGGTCCACGGGCACCGCAATGGCAGCGAGCTTCTCTTCCTGCTCTTTCTGCATGGCAGCGATGCGCTTGTCCTGCGCCGCTTTCTCGAGTTCTTCGTAGTCCGGCAGTTTGACGTTCACGGCATCCTGGGGCAGGCTGTCCGCGCGGACGAGGAGATTGCGGTCATACCACATCTCCTTGTTGCTGCTGAATGCCGCGCAGGGGAAGCTTTCATCGAGCGCCCGAAGGGGCATCGTGAAGGTGTACTTCCCGTCCGCGTTCTCCTCGTGGGCGATGTATTTCGCCGGGTCATTGAGAGCGGCGGCCTCTTTCGCGGTACCCGCAAAAAGGTACGGGTAGGTCGTGCTCTTCATCGTCAGGGTCAGGGTGCCTTTCCCCTCTTTGACCGCAAGGTCAGCCTGTTCGATCTTGAACATGGAAGAACTGCACTCGACGGTGACCCGATAGGTCCCGTCGTCCACATTTGCCAGGGCGATGGGCTCCATGCCCTCGACACCGACTTCTTCCACGGTCGTCATATCCGATTTTGAGGCGACCTGATCGTAGCCCTCGGCAAAACTGAGGGTCAGGGCGGACATGGTGGCCACCGCAAAGCACAGGGTCAGGATGGCCGCCAGAAGGGCTTTCCAGCCGTGTCTCATGGCATGTTTCATGGATGGTTCCTCCAATTGTCAGTTTCTTATTTCATGGCGTCCGCGACGTGCTGGACGTAGATCTGCTGGATGGCTTCGATCTCGCCAAGGCCCTTCAGTACCGGCGTGACCTGGAATCCTTCTTCGGTCATCATGCTCTTCCAGGAGTCCTCTTCATCGCCTGCCATGTCGTTGTTGGCATGGTCACCGGCCACGACCATCAGCGGCTGGAGAACGATGGTGGAGAAGGAATTGTCTTCCGCATAGTTCATGACGTCCCAGACGTCGGGCTGCGCTTCGACCGTGCCGATATAATAGTTTTTGAAGTTTTTCTCGTGGAGTTTCGTGTTGAGCTTTTCATAGACCTCGTTCGAGTCCGCTTCGGTGCCGTGGCCCATGAAGGCGACCAGGGTCTTGCCGTCGTTGAAGGACTCGGTACTGGTGGTGATGGCCTCGATGACCTTGTCGAAGTCCTCGTCGGAAGTCAGAAGCGGAGCACCCAGCTTGATGGCGTCAAAGCGGTCCTGATAGTTGTCGAGTTCATCTTTGAGGTCGTTGTATTCATAGCCGTCCATCAGATGGGTCGGCTGGACGATGAGCGTCTTGATGCCGTCCGCCACAGCGCGGTCGAGCGCTTGCTGGACATTGTCGATCGAGAGGTTGTCTCTCTCTTTGAGCTTGTCGATGATGATCTGGCTCGTGAAAGCACGGCGGACCTCATACTGCGGGTAGGCTTTGGCGATAGCGTTTTCCACGGCGCCGATAGTCTTGTCGCGGCTGTCGTTGTAACTCGTGCCGAAGCTGACGACCAGGATGGCAGTGGACGAGTCTTTCTGCACACCGGTATCGACGGGTTCCGAACCGCCTTCTTCCGTCTTGCTACAACCGGTGGCGAACGCCATCAGAAAGCACGTTGCGAGAATGACGCCAAGGATCTTTTTGAAGTTTTTCATGTTTGTCTCATTTCCTTTCCATAAGTATCCAGAAAAAAACGACAGCAAACGGCCATCGTCCTTCGGAAACAGTGTTTCTGTCCTGTGGACCGCAGGCTCAGTCAACATCGCTCCCCGGCAGGTCTCCTGGCTTCGATCGACGCCTGACTTCTCTTCCCGGTTTCCCAGTGATCTATGAAGCAGACTCCCTGACACAGTGACGGCATCGCTCCGGATTCGCACCGGATTCCCTTTTCACCCGCCCATTACAGGCGGACACCGCGGAGTTACAAACGTTGTATTCGATTACTAGCTATTATAACAAAAGAACGCCCTATCGTAAATGATAAGGCGTTCAGAAATCGTATTTCGATCACTCGACTCCGTTCCAGCAGTAGGTACAGAGTTTGTCGGGGTCGATGCCGACGGAATCGATCATGTCGTCAAGACGGTTGTAGCTGAGGGAATCGAAGTTCAGCTGGTCGCGGATCATGTCGAGCATGTGCGCGTAGCGGTCGGTCGTCGGATCGGCGTACTGGTCGAGGATGGCGCGGTCGACGTTCTCACCTTCCACCTTGCGGACCATCCGGCGGGCAATGAGCTCGAGTTCCGAGGTGGAACGGGAGAAGTTGAGATATTTGCAGCCGAACATGATGGGCGGGCAGGCCGAACGGACATGGACCTGCGCAGCGCCGCTCTCCTTCAGGAATTCGGTCTTGTTGTGCAGCTGGGTCCCGCGGACGATGGAGTCGTCGATGAGGACGAGGCGCTGGTCTTCGATGAGTTCCGTGATGGGAATGAGCTTCATGCGGGCGATCATATCGCGCTTCGACTGGATGGTCGGCATGAACGACCGGGGCCACGTCGGGGTATATTTGATGAAGGGGCGTTTGAAGGGGATGCCGGACTCATTGGCATAGCCGACGGCATGGGGTGTGCCGGAGTCCGGAACGCCGGCGACCAGGTCGGCGTCTTCGATGGTGAGGCCGTCTCTGCGCGCCATGTGCTCACCGCATTTGTAGCGCATGGTCTCGACGGAGACACCCTCGTACTGAGAGGTCGGGTACCCGTAGTAGACCCACAGGAAGGTGCAGATCTTCATCTTGGAGCCGGGTCTCACCAGCATGGTGACACCGTCCGGCGTCAGGATGTCGATCTCCCCGGGTCCCACAGTACGGTACTCTTTATAACCGAGGTTGAGGTAGGCGAAGGATTCGGAGGTGGCGATGTACCCATCCTCCTTCTTGCCGATGAAAATGGGGGTCCTTCCCCACTTGTCACGGGCGACATAGACGCCTTTCGGCGTCATGAGCATCAGGGACAGGGAGCCGTCGATGCGTTCCTGCGCATACCGGATGCCGTCGATGAGGTTGTCCTGCTGATTGATGAGTGCCGCGACGAGTTCGGTGGCATTGATCATACCGCCGCTCATCTCCATGAAATGGGCACCGCTGTTTTTGACGATCTCATCGGCCAGTTCCGAGATGTTGTTGATCTTGCCGACCGTCGTGAGCGCGTAAGGACCGTGGTGCGAGCGGATCAGCAGCGGCTGCGGCTCGTAGTCGGAAATGACACCGATGCCGAGGTTGCCCCGCATCGAGTTGACATCTTTCTCGAATTTCGTCCGAAACGGAGAGCTTTCAATGTTGTGGATGGCGCGGTTGAACCCATTCTCGCCATACACGATCATACCGGCACGTCTCGTACCGAGATGCGAATGGTAGTCTGTTCCAAAGAACAGGTCGAATACACAGTCACTTTTCGTGGCGACGCCACAGAAACCTCCCATTGGTTATCAACCCCTTATCTTGACAAACGCTGGATAAAAAACAAAAAACGGCAAAACTTGCAGTCAGTCCTACAGAAGAACTGCGCGACGTCTTTGCCGGATGTAGAGATTATATATATATTGACTCAAAAAGTCAATGTGCATCTTTATCTTTTTCCGAAAAGCAATATAATAGAACAAAGACTTGATTAGACAGGAGTAACTGATATGTCTAGCCCACTCAAAGAACGCAACGAGATCGACGAACAGTACCGCTGGGATCTCTCGACGCTCTATGCCTCCGATGAGGCTTTTGAAGAAGATTTCCGGAAGCTCGACGGGTGCATCGCGAACGTGGCCGCCTATGCCGGCAAGCTCACCGATGCCGCCTCGGTCAGAGCCTGCTTCGATGCCGATACCGAACTCGACCTGCTCCTCTCGGACCTCTTCTGCTACGCGAACCTGCGCCGTTCCGAAGACACCCGCGCGGAAGATGCCCAGGCGCTCTATATGCGCATCTACGGCAAATATGTCGAGGCCATGACGCAGACGTCCTTCGTCCGTCCGGAGCTCCTCTCTCTTCCCGAAGAGACCCTGCAGGCCATCCGCGACGACGAGGCGATGCGCGACTACGAATACACGATGGAACGGCTGCTCCGCTCAAAGCCCCACACCCTGACGGCGGACCAGGAACAGCTCCTCGCCAGTTTCGGCGAAGTCTTTGCCGCCCCCTCAGAGATCGCCGACAACCTGATGGATGCCGACATGGTCTTCGACAGCGTCACCGACAAAGACGGCAACGAGACGGAAGTGTCGACTTCCAGCTATATCGACCTGCAGATGTCCGGCGACCGCGTCCTGCGCGAGAACGCCTTCCGAAGCTTCTATAAAGGCTACCGGCAGCACATCAACACGTTCGCGGCGAGCTACGGCGGCACCGTCAAAGGTCATGTGGCAGAGGCGGCTGCCCGTCATTACGACTCTTCCCGCGCCATGAGCATGGCCCATGAGAACGTGCCGGCCGTTGTCTACGACAGCCTGATCGAAGCGGTCCGGGACAACCTGCCCACCATGTACCGCTACGTGGATTTCCGCAAAAAGATGCTGGGGATCGACGAGCTCCACTACTACGACGTCTACGCGCCGCTGGTCGCCGACCTTGACACCAAATACACCTACGAAGAGGCGCAGGACCTCATCCTGAAAGCGATCGGACCGCTCGGCAAAGAGTACGGCGATGTCGTGCGCGGTGCCTTCCGGGACCGCTGGATCGACGTCTACCCGAACAAAGGAAAGAGCTCGGGTGCCTTCTCGTCCGGCACCTACCATTCGAACCCGTACATCCTCTGCAACTTCACCGGGAGCCTCAACGAAGTGTCCACGATCATCCATGAGATGGGACACTCCATGCACTCCTGGAACTCAAACCACAATCAGCCGCCGCAGTATGCGGACTACACGATCTTCGTCGCCGAAGTGGCCTCTACAGTCAACGAGAACCTGCTCATCCACTACCTGCTCGAGCACACCGACGAACCGAAGGCCCGCATGGCGCTCCTGAACCAGTACCTCGAGAACTTCAAGGGCACGGTCTACCGGCAGACCATGTTCGCCGAATTCGAGAAAGCCGCCCATGCCATGGCGGAAAACGGCGAACCTCTGACGCCGGCCGCGCTGAACGCGCTGTACGGCGGACTCGTCGAAGACTACTTCGGGCCGGAACTCGTGATGGATGAGGAGGTATCCTGTGAATGGGCCCGCATCCCCCACTTCTACCGTCCCTTCTACGTCTACAAATACGCCACGAGTTACAGCGCCGCCGTCGCGCTCTCGGAAGCCATCCTCAAAGAGGCCCGGGAAGTCGGCACCGAGACCGCGCTCGCCGACCCGGACTCCGCCGTGCGGAAGTACCTCCGGTTCCTGACACTCGGCGGCAGCATGGACCCGCTCGACGAGCTGAAGATCGCCGGCGTCGACCTGAGTACACCGGAACCGGTGAAGGCTGCGCTCGGGAAGTTTGCCAGCGTCCTTGCCGAGGCCGAGGCCCTCGCCGAGCGCCTGTAGTTTTGTTTCCGGTTTTCGATCGGGTTCCGTCGGAAGAGGCCGCCGAGCCACTTGCCATGCCGAACCGCGCGCCCGTCCGCAGTTGCTCTGGAGCTTTCCCCCAAGCGTCTCTGCGGCACTCATTCCTCCTCCCCTCGCCTCGTTTTCTAAGGTGGAAAACCGGAAACAACGAATAAAAACGAAAGCCCCTCAAGCGAGGGGCTTTTTGTTATGTGGATCAGTTGACTAACGTTTTGCCGTCGGTGCCGATGACGATGGTGCCGAGTTCATCGGTGCGGTAGGTCCGGGCGTTCACGTCCTTAAAGTTTTCGAGGACGGAGTCGTGCGGGTGGCCGAATTCATTGTCTTTCGCGCAGCTGATGATGCCGTAGCGCGGCTTGACGACCGCGAGGAAGCGGCGCGAGCTCGACGTGTGCGAGCCGTGGTGGCCGGCGACATAGATCGTGGACTGTGCGGAAATGCCGGAGGCCTTGCCCTCCTCGGAGTTCAGCCAGTCGATGACGTCCATCTCCTCCTGATATTCGCCGTCTCCGGTGAGCAGGACCGATACATCGCCATAGGAAACCTTGACGAAGACCGAGCGGTTGTTGAGGAAGTCCTGATACTGGTTTTCCTTGCCGCCGATGGGTCCGAGGACTTCGACCGTGACCTTTTTGTCGGACCGTTTTGCGTCGAAGACGAGGCGCTTGCCGGGCTTCGCAGTGACGATCTTCGCGCCGGAACTCCGAATGGAGCCGAGGATGACGCGGTAGAGCGCCGTATCCTCTCCGAGACGGTCCTGGTCGACGATCGGCAGCATGACGTTTTTGATACTGAGGTTCGACTTTACGAGTTCCGGGAAACTGCCGACGTGGTCGGAGTGCGGATGGCTCAGGACCACATAGTCGAGCCGTCTCGTCCCGAGGCGCTTCAGTTCCTCCTGGATGACGCCGTCATTCCCCTGCTCTCCGGTGTCCACGAGCATCGTGAAGTCCGGGTCCTTGCAGTGGATGAGCGTCGCGGAGCCCTGCCCCACATCGAGGAAACTCATGGTGAAGGGCTGGTCGTAGACCTCCCCTTTTTCGATCTCCTCCGCCATACCGAAGAACTCGTAGACGTCGTTCCAGTCCGGGAGGTTTTCATTGATTTTTTGCCCGAAGGTAAACAGTGCGGAGAGGCCCAAAACTACCAGAGCCAAAAAACCGGCAAGAATCGATTTCACGGGACGCAGCATGGTCTCTCTCCTCTCAGAACTCAAAATGACGCGGGATCTCTCCCACGTCATTTTAGCATTTTTTTGCTTAATCTTCCAACCCCAGCTCGATGGCGGCGGCGGTGCCGTCGTCCACATCGCCGGACATGGCGTTGCGTTCGAGCCACTGTTGCTTCGTGATCAGAACCGCTCTGGGCTTGGAGCCCTGGTACTCACCGATGATGCCGTGTTCTTCCAGTTCATCGATGATGCGGCCGGCGCGGGCATAGCCGACGCCGAGTTTCCGCTGGAGCATGGACGTCGAGGCCTGACCGGCTTCGAGGACCACCTGGATGGCCTGCTCGAAGAGGTCGTCGGAGCCGTCGCCGCCGGACGGGGCATTGACTCCGCCGCCCTTCTGGTTGGCGTTTTCGGTGGCAGCCGCGGCCGCTTCGATGTCCTTGATGATGGATTCATCGTATTCGGACTCTTCCTGGCTCTTGATGAACGTGACGACCCTTTCGATCTCTTTGTCCTCCGAGTAGCAGCCCTGGATCCTGGTCGGTTTCGACACGCCGACGGGATTGAAGAGAAGGTCGCCGTTGCCGAGCAGTTTTTCCGCGCCGGTCATATCGAGGATGGTCCTGGAGTCGACCGCGGACGCGACGTACAGAGACAGACGGCTCGG
>JAFRHS010000001.1 GCA_017433225.1 Clostridia bacterium | reverse complement strand
TTTAATTGCAGAAATAAATCCTCATATTGTTTTATATGTGTGTACTTTCTGGGCATAAGAAAACCTCCTCATGTATGGACTATTATTGTCCTACATGAGGGGGCTTTTTGTCTATTGTCCGATTTTACTGGTTCGGTTCACTGAGTACCCGGGGGACTTTCTTTGTATTCGTTTGGGCGATTTACGCCAGGGTAAACGCCGTGCTGACGACGGTGACGACCATGACCAGCGCGAGCAGCAGTGCGACTGCCACGTTCCGAAGTCGTTTCATAGTCATTTCCTTTCATTTTCTCCGAATAATAAAAAGGCGCACATACAGGGAAACCGGTTCCGTGTATGGCGCCTCAGCCTTACCGAAATTTTTCAAGTCTTATCCACTTGTTCCCACTTCATTTCACGTTTCATCATAACCTCTCAAGTTAATGGTTGTCAATGAGGAAGTGAGTCGCAATTCACTTCCGCAGGGTCCGATGGCCCCTATTGAGAATTATTTCCTGTTTTGATAGAATTCTCAGTAGAAAGAAGGGCTGTTTATGAAACTCATCCTTTGCGGAAAAGGCGGGTGTGGGAAGAGCACCATCGCAACACTGCTGGCGCGCTCCTATGCCGCGGACGGCAAGCAGGTCCTGGTAGTGGACTCGGACGAGTCCAACTTCGGACTGCACCGGCAGCTGGGGCTCGAACTCCCGGAGGACTTCACCCATTACTTCGGGCATAAGAAAGGCATTTACGCGGATGGCGCCGCAGACGTGTTCGAAGGCGGCTGGCACCTCTCCGACATTCCGGCGGAGTACAGTTCCGTCGACGGGAACATCCGGCTCATGGCCATCGGGAAGATCCACGATGCCGGTGAAGGCTGTGCCTGCGCCATGGGGTCCCTGAACCGCATTTTCCTCGAGCACCTCGTGCTGGATGAGGGCGACGTGTGCATCGTCGACACCGAAGCCGGCGTCGAGCACTTCGGCCGGGGCGTGGACAAGTTCGCCGACGCCATCCTCATGGTGGCCGACCCGTCGTATGAGTCCATCATGCTGACGGACAAGATCACCGAGATGGCGGAGACCTTCGGAAAGCCCGTATACATCGTCCTCAACAAAGTCGACGCCGACCAGGAAGCCATGATGCGGGAGACCATCAAGAACTCCGACAAGATCATTGCAGCGCTTCCGGCGGACAAGGGCATCCTTGCAGCCGGGCTGAAAGGCGAAGCGTTGAACACAGAGCTGCCCGAAGTCGACGCCATCAAGAAGGCACTGAAGTAAATCGCCAAACGGCATCAAAAAAAAGACCACCTCATGCGAGGTGGTCTTTTGTGTGCTGTGGTCAGACGGCTTCCGCCTGGTTCATCTGCTCGGTGTACATGTCGCTGAGACGCTGGTAAGCGATCTTGCCCATGCCTTCCCGCGGCATCTCGTCGATGAAGACCATGTCGTCCGGAAGACCACGCAGTTCGAGCTTGTCATAAAATGCCTTGAGCTCTTTCTCCGCGGTCTTCTGATCTGCGCCGGGAACCAGTTTGACGAAGAGGATCGGAATGTCTCCCTGGACATGGTTCGGGTCTTTCACACCGACGACCGCGCAGGCCTCAACGTCTTTATGCTTTCCAAAGACGCCTTCCAGCTGGACCGGGAACACTTTGTGTCCGTCGAACTTGGTGATCATTCTCTTAATGCGGCCCTTGATATACAGGAAGCCGTCTTCGTCCATGTAGCCTACATCGCCGGAGTGGATCCATACCTTGCCGTCCGGGTGCAGTCTCATGACGTTGTCGGTCTCTTCCTGGTTGTTGAGATAGCCGATCATGTTGGCGGGGCCGGTGAAGCAGATCTCCCCTTCTTTGTCATAACCGAGCTCCTCAGTGGTGTCCGGCTTGAAGATGGAGATGGTGTTCATGAGGATGGGATACCCCACACTGAGGGAACGGAAATGGCCGTTGCAGTAGCAGCTTGCGGCAGAGCTGACTTCACTCATACCGTAGCCCTGCGAGAGCGGGAACCGTCCGCCGTGTTCTTTCAGGAAGCCGTTGAGCTTGGCCTCCGTGCCGGCGTTCATGGTGTCTCCGCCGGTGCCTGCCGTCTCGAAGAAGCTGAGGTCGAACCCGTTTTTCATTTCCTTGCTGTTCATGAGCTTCTCATAGTGAGCCGGGACCATCAGCGTATGGGCCGGTTTATACTTTTTGATGTAGTGGCCGACTTTCTCCGCGTCGAACTTCGGGATGACGACGAGCTCCAGACCCAGATACAGAGGCATGTGGAGGCTCGCGACGATGCCGTAGCTGGCGAACATCGGGATGATGTCGAGGAACCGCTGATCGCGGGTATAATTGACTCCGCAGTATTCGAACGAGACCGCGACTGCATTGAATCCGTCGTTGCTGAGCATGACGCCCTTCGGAAGACCGGTGGTGCCTCCGGTCATGGTGATGGCTACACAGTCGTTCTCGCCATAGCGCGCAGTGTAGGTGGTTTCCGGATCGGAGTCGCCGGTCGCCGCGAACGTCTTCCAGTGGATGACGTTGCCCTCTTCGGGGATCTTCGGAGCAGGCATTTTGAACTGTTTGACAAAGCGGACCATCGCCGGCATGGACGTGTCGACGGAAATGATGATGATCTGATCAAGATCCGCTTTTTCAAGGGCGTCTTTCAGCTTATCATAGAAGACGTCGAGCATCAGGATGATCCTGGCGCCGGAGCTCTTGATGAAAGACAGGAACTCTTCCTCGCTGCGGCGGGGGTCCAGCATAAGCGCGGTCGCGCCCAGCTTCGAGAGACCGTAGAGAGCGTACACCGCTTCGGGGATCGTGATCGTTGCGCAGGCAACGGTGCCTCCGGTCTTCACGCCGAGCTTTGCGAATGCGGATGCCGCGTTGTTCGCCTGTTCGATCAGCTGGCCGTACGTGATCTTTTTATCGAAGAAATTGAGGGCGATGTTCGATTCATGCCCTTTGTTTCTCCGGGTCAGAGCACTGTAGATCGTCTCTTTCGGTACAACCGCTTTTTTTGCCTCTTCACTGAAAAACTGCATCCACGGTTTTTCGACGGAGGGGAGTCGGATTGCTTGAGCCATTATCTTCTTCCTTTCCATTTTTGTTTCTTGAGTTAATAACAAAGGATAATATGGCTCTATTATTAAGGTTGATTCTTAAACGATTCTGAATGAAAATGCGCAAAATGTACGTTTTTGTGAAGTGATTCCCTTTACAATTCAAGACATTTTTTGATGCGGTCCGCTCTCTGGCGGAAGGGAAATGGAAAAAAGTGTGATTCTACAAGCAATTTTACGTTTGTCATAATCCATGAATAATTACACACATAGAGAAAGTGGCGGTTGACAGAGGGGCGAATAAATTTATAATTTAATTTTCGCGTAATATATTCAGTTAAATCATCAGTTGTGCGCCCGAGAGGATTCGACGCGTTTTTGCTTCGCAAAACCGCACCGAGCTGCTGCCGCAGCTCCCGTCGCTAAAAACAGTCCACCGGACTGTTTTCTTGACGCTCCGGCCCAAGGGTTCGAATCCATCGGGCGCAGAAAAAAGGGAAGGCTCCGAAAGGAGTCTTCCCTTGTTTGGCGCGCCCGAGAGGATTCGAACCCCCGGCACCCAGAACCGGAATCTGGTGCTCTATCCAGCTGAGCTACGAGCGCGTGTGCGAATAGTATTATAAGAGGTTTTGCCTCTCATTTCAAGTGTAAGTTGGACAGGGGCGGGTCTCAGAAATGGAACTCGTCGTGGAGGACCGGTTCCCCGTTGTCCCAGTACCAGTGACGGAACGTGATCCCGTTCGAATGGTCATGGATGTGGATGCTGCCATAGCAGTTGTTCAGGACCGCGCCGGGGTTGAAGAGGTACACGTCTCCCCAGTTCGCGCAGTACTGCCGGTGCGTGTGACCAAAGCAGACGACCTGGCGTCCGTTCTTCTCGGCGTCCATCGCGAGATAGTCATAGCCATCCTTCACGAACTGGAGGTGGCCGTGGGTCGTATAGAACTTGTACCCGCCGATCTCGTCAAAGGACGTACGGGGGTTCATGGACATGGAGTCCACATTGCCGGCGACCGCGATGCACTGCTTGTGGCGCAGGCACTGGAGGTCGTTGAGGGACGCCCAGTCCCGCTCCCCGTCTCCGCAGAAGATGACGGCGTCGACGACGGGCGCATAGGCTTCCACAATGTCCTGCAGACGTTCTCTGCAACCGTGCACATCGGACAATACGAGGATCTTCATAAACTCACAATCTTTCTCTAAAGTGTTTCTCAAAACTCGGCGTCGATCGCCATCGTGGCTTTCGCGTTGAGGTCTAAACCGGCTCGGTGTCCGGCGATGTATTCGTAGTACCCCTGGGCCGCGACCATGGCGCCGTTGTCTCCGCAGTACTGCAGTTCGGGCATGTACAGAGTCCAGTGGTTCTTCTCGCAAATGGTTTCGAAGCGTTTCCGGAGGAACGAGTTGGCGGAGACGCCGCCGGCGAGGACGATGGTGTCATAGCCGAGGTCCTTCGCGGCCCGCTCCGTGTTGTCGGCCAGCGAGTCGACGACCGCCGTGATGATGGTGGCGCCCATGTCCTCCACGTTCGGGGTCTCCCCCTTCTGCTCCATGTGGTGCACCGTGTTGATGACGTACGTCTTGAGGCCGGAGAAGCTGAAGTCATAGGGCGAACCGTCGACGTGCGGATGGGGCGTCTCGAATGCGTGCGGGTCGCCGTTCTGCGAGACCGCGTCCATGTTCTTGCCGCCCGGGTACGGGAGGCCCAGCACACGGGCCGTCTTGTCCATGCACTCCCCTGCCGCGTCATCCCGGGTCTGGCCGATGACTTTGTACTCCGTCGGGGACCTGACTTCCACGATGTGGGAGTGGCCGCCGGAGGCGACGAGGGCCAGGAACGGCGGTTCCAGGTCCGGCTGCGTCACATAGTTCGCGGCGATATGCGAGCGAAGGTGATGCACCGGTACGAGCGGGATGCCCGACGACAGGGACAGGCCCTTCGCAAAGTTCACACCGACCAGCAGGGCTCCGATGAGTCCCGGCGCAGCCGTGACCGCAATGGCGTCAATGTCCGCGAGCTCACAGCCCGCGTCCTTCAGCGCCTGTTTCGTCACCTGCTCGATGCACTCCGCGTGCCGCCGCGAGGCGATCTCCGGCACCACGCCGCCGTAGAGGATGTGCTCCTCCAGCGAGGACGCGATGACGTTCGACAGGACCTTCTTCCCGTCTTCCACGACAGAGACCGCGGTCTCGTCGCAGGAACTTTCAATGCCTAAGATCTTCAAGGCGTTTTGCCAACTTTCTTCTGTAGTTTCGTCAGTCGATAAAACTGATCTCCGCGTCGCCGAAGGGCGTCCACATCTTCGCCTGTCCGAAGTGGCAGGTCATGATGAGCGCGTCTTCCTCCGGGTCGGAGTAGTACTTCTTCCGGGTGCCCTCGATCTCGAAGTCGAAGGCGGTGTAAAGGCCGATAGCGGCCTGGTTCGAGCGCCGCACTTCCAGAGACAGGAAGGAGGCCCCGTTCGCTTTGCAGTTCTCGATGGCCCGCTCCACCAGCGCTCTGCCGACGCCCTGCCGGCGCGCGGTCTCCGTGACACACACGTTTTCGACGAAGGCTTCATCGCGCACGATGTAGGTGGCGATGTACCCCGTCACCTCACCCGCATCGTTCTTCGCGACGAAGAAGTGGTATGCCGGGTTCTGGAAGCACTCCTCGATGGAGTCCTGTGTCCAGGGGTGTGCCGGGAAGCATTCCTGTTCGAGCCTGGCGACCTCCGGGATGGAGAGGGCGGTCATGTTCACGATCCTCATGCCTTACCCCTTCGCCTCGTACCAGGTCTTGCCGATGTGGGCGTCCACCTGCATGTCGACGGCCAGGGCCGCCGCGTGTTCCATCTCGAACTTCACGATGTCGAGGACCTTGTCGGCGATGGACTCCTCGCACTCGACGATGAGTTCATCGTGCACCTGCATGATGAGCCGCGCGTCGAGGCCTTCCATGGCGAGGCGGTTGTACACCTTGATCATAGCGATCTTGATGATGTCCGCAGCAGTGCCCTGGATGGGCATGTTCCGGGCGACCCGCTCGCCGAAGGCCCGGAGGTTCCGGTTGGAGGCGGTCAGTTCCGGCAGGTACCGGCGGCGTTCGTAGAGGGTCTTCACATAGCCGTCTTTCTTGGCCTGCTCGACCACGTCGTGCATGTATGCGTCTACCCCGCTGAAGTTGTGGAGGTAGCCTTTGATGTATCGGTCCGCTTCCGCGCGGGTGATGCCCAGCTGCTTCGACAGGCTGAACGCGCCGATGCCGTACACGATGCCGAAGTTGACGGCCTTCGCGTTCGAACGCATGAGGGGCGTCACGTAGTCGAGCGGCACGCCGAAGACCTGGGAGGCCGTGATGGCGTGGATGTCTTCCCCGCTCTTGAAGGCGGCGATCATGTTCTCGTCGTCCGCGACGGAGGCGAGCACGCGCAGCTCGATCTGCGAGTAGTCCGCGTCCACCAGCGTGTAGCCGGGTTTCGCGATGAAGAACTTCCGCAGTTCGGACCCGATGGGTTTGCGGACCGGGATGTTCTGGAGGTTCGGCTCCGACGAGGAGATGCGCCCCGTCCGGGTCTCGGTCTGGTTCAGGGTCGAATGGATGCGTCCATCGTCCGCGATGACCTTGACGAGGCCGTCGCAGTAGGTGGACTTGAGTTTCGAGACCGTGCGGTATTCGAGGATGTCCGCGACGACCTTGTACTCGTCCGCCAGTTCTTCGAGGACCGCGGCGTTGGTGGACCAGCCGGTCTTCGTCTTCTTGCCGCCGGGTAGGCCCAGTTTTTCAAAGAGGGCTTCGCCGAGCTGCTTCGGGGAGTTCAGGTTGAATTCAAAGCCCACTTCGTCATAGATGCGGGCGGTCATCTCTTCCACGCGTTTGTTGATCTCTTCGCCGTACACCTTGAGGCCGTCGACGTCCACGAGGAAACCGTCCTGCTCCATGGAGGCGAGGACTTCGGCGAGGGAGATCTCCATCGCCAGGAGGTCCGCCTGGTTGTTCGTGTCGATGGCACCGAGGAGGTACTCCTTCGTGCGGTCGAGGCACAGGGTCTCGTTCACGAGTTCCGCGTCGCTGTCGCAGGCGATGGTGCCGAAGTGGCCCCTGTTGTACTCCTCATAGAGACGGACCGGGTCGTAGGTCTTGGCGCCGGGGTTCAGGATGTAACCGGCGAGGGACGCGTCGAACTGGAGGTTCTCGACCCGGAAGCCGCGGGCTTTGGCGTAAGCGAAAAGCGGTTTGCTGTCCGAGGTGTATTTGGCGATGGACCGGTCCTGAAGGAACGTGTCGAAGCCTTCGAAGTCCGAGCCCTCGGGCAGGTAGACCGGGTTCCCGTCTGCGATGAAGCACAGTTCTTTGACGTCCGTGCCGTCCCAGTGGGCATAGAACGTGACCGGGTCTCCCAGGTCTTTCGCGATTTCTTTGAAAGCACTGACCGTCCTGCAGGCGAGGACTTCCTTCGTACCCGCTTCCTCTTCCGGCGCCGCGTTGACGGCGGCTTCCCGGAGACCGAACTTGTCGATCATCTTGAACATCTCGAGAGACGCGAGGAGCCGTGCGGCCGCCTCCGGGTCTCCCTCGGTCGGGACATAATGGGTCAGGTCCGTGTCGATCGGCGCGTCCAGTACGATGGTGCCGAGCTTCCGGCTGAGGTACGCGTTGTCTTTATCGTTCAGGAGGTTCTTTTTCTTTTTCGGGGTGAAGCCGAGTTCCTCGATGTGGTCGTAGATGTAGTCGATGCTGTGGTACTTCGAGATCCACTCCTGTGCCGTCTTCGGGCCGATGCCCGTGACGCCGGGGATGTTGTCGGAGGAGTCGCCCTGGAGGGCCTTGACCTCGATGAGTTCTTCGGGTGTCACAAGGTACTCTTCTTTGATGAGGTCCGGAGTGTATTCCACCGTCTGAGCCCGTCCCATCTTCGTGGAGGCGAGGAGGACGGAGACGTTGTCCCGGACGAGCTGGAGGGAGTCCCGGTCGCCGGTGGCGACATAGCAGTGGTCGCCGGGGCCGATGGCCGCCGAGAGGGTGCCGAGGATGTCGTCCGCCTCATACCCTTCCTGCTCGACGATGGCGTAGCCGAGTTTCTGCAGGAGGTCTTTGAGGACCGGCATCTGCTCCGCGAGTTCCGGGGGCATGCCCTTGCGGCCCGCCTTGTACTCGTCATACATCTCATGGCGGAACGTGGGCGCTTTCAGGTCGAAGGCGAACGCCACGGCGTCGGGGTCTGCCGCTTCCTTCAGTTTCAGAAGGATGTTGAGGAACCCGTAAATGGCATTGGTGAATCGCCCGTCCTTCGTCGTCAGCAGTTTGATGCCGAAAAACGCGCGGTTGACGATGCTGTTGCCGTCGATGACCAGTAGTTTCATGGGAACGCCTCCTGTTTCTTTAAGGACAAATATTTTACCATATAGGGGTTCTATTTGCAAAAGCGCTCCGTTACTGATAAAATGCTACAAGAATTTTCTAAAAAGCGCTTTGGAAGGAGAGTGACGGCCATGCGGATCGGTTCCCTGGAACTGCAGGGCTCCGCGGTCCTGGCGCCCCTGGCCGGGGTGGCAGACCGGGCGATGCGCGAACGGTGTCTCTCCTACGGTGCCGCCATGGTCACGACCGAGATGGTGAGCGCCAAGGGCTTCACGATGGGAGACCGGAAGAGCCGGGAACTGTTGCAGCTCTCGGACCTCGAACACCCGGGCGCTATCCAGCTCTTCGGGTACGACCCCACCATTCTGGCGGAGGCCGCGAAGCGGGTCGAAGCGGAGTTCCCCTGCGAGGCGATCGACCTCAACATGGGCTGCCCCGCGCCGAAGATCACCGGCAACAACGCGGGCTCTTCCCTGCTGCGCGATCCGGACCTCGCGGTGTCCATCGCCAAAGCGGTCGTGGAAGCCGTACAGAAGCCTGTCACGGTCAAGATGCGCACCGGCTGGGACCCCGAGTCCCTCGTCTGCGTCGAACTGGCAAAGCAGCTCGAAGAGGTCGGCGTCGCCGCGCTCACGGTACACGGACGCACGAAGGACCAGATGTACGCGCCGCCGGTCGACCGGGCCTCCATCAAAGCAGTCGTCGATGCCGTGTCCATCCCCGTCATAGCCAACGGCGATGTACGGGACGGCCCCTCCGCGAAGTCCATGATGGACGAGACCGGCGCGGCCGCCGTCATGGTCGGCAGAGGCGCCACCGGAAGGCCCTGGGTCTTTCAGCAGATCAACGCGTACCTGGAAGACGGCACGGTCATACCGGAGCCGTCCATCGAAGAGAAGATGCGCATCCTGCTCGACCACTCCGCTCAGATGTGCGAATACAAGGGCGACTACATCGGCATGCGGGAGACCCGCAAGCACGCCGCCTGGTACATCAAAGGCATGCGTGGCGCGGCGAGGTTCCGCGACTCCATCGGCAAACTATCCACCCGAGAAGAACTGATCGCTCTGACCGAAGCCGTCATCGAGGCGGCGAACGCGGAGCAGCAATAAAGGAGACAGACAAATGGCAGTTGTTTCAGACTACAACCCCGGCGACCTTCTGACCGGCACCGCCGGCGAAGGCGGCGACGGCGAAAACGCCGTCAAAGATCTTTCCATCAGCGATGCGCTGGTCAAGACCCTCGCGTCCTTCGCGGACCTGCAGGAGACCGAGCTGGACCCGGCGCTCATCAACCATACGAGGGAGATCATCGTCAAACAGGAACACCAGCCCCTGACCGTCATGGACACCGGCGAGGACAGCATCCTCATGGCCTGGTTCAAAGAGGACGGCGGCTCCATGAACATCGAGTTCCTGAAAGACGGCTCTGCCGAGCTGTATGTCGACGATGACCAGAACGACGAACTGGAGACATTCTTCCCGGCGACGAAGGAGAACCTCGCCATGTTCCTCGACGCCTTTTATTCCGACAAGAATTTCCTGGAGATGTAACACATGAAGACCGGACTCATTCTGGAAGGTGGCTCCATGCGCGGACTCTTTTCCGCCGGCGTCATGGATGTCTTTCTGGAACACGATATCGAATTCGACGGTGCCATCGGCGTCTCGGCCGGCGCCACCTTCGGATGCAACTACAAGTCCAAACAGCCGGGCCGCGTCATCCGCTACAACAAGCGGTATGCCAGAGACCCGCGGTACTGCAGCTTCGCGTCTCTCCTGACGACCGGGAACCTCTACAACGCGAACTTCTGCTACCACGTCATGCCGGTCAAGTACGACATCTTCGACCTCGAGACCTTCCGGAAAAACCCGATGGAGTTCTGGGTCGTCACGACCGACCTGGAGACCGCGGAGCCGGTCTACCACGAGCTGAAGACCGGAGACTCCGAGGACATGGAATGGCTCCGTGCCTCCGCCTCGCTGCCCATCGCGGCGAGACCGGTGAAGCTGGACGGCCGCGAGTACATGGACGGCGGCTGTTCCGACTCCCTGCCCCTTGGCTTCTTCGAGTCACAGGGGTATGACAAAAATGTCGTCATCCTGACCCAGCCGAAGGGCTATGTGAAACCGGTACAGAAGGCGCTCGGCATCACGAAGGTCCTGCTCCACGGGCAGGACAAGCTCTACGCCCGTCTGGAGAACCGCCACAACGAGTACAACGAACAGCTCGCCTATGTGACGAAGCGCGAGGAGGAAGGCGCCATCCTGGCGATCTACCCCGACGAGCCGCTGGACATCGGCTTCTTCGTCCACGACGCGGACAAGATGCAGCACATCTACGAGATGGGCCGCGACGTCGGAGAGAAGTACCTCTCGCAGGTACAGGAATACCTCGCCAGCTGAGCGTCGCCGGACCTCAAATAAGATCAAAAACTCCCGGACAGTCTGTAGGACAGACTGTCCGGGAGTTTCTTTTCGTAGTTTTTTCAGTCAGCCATCTGGAAGAGGCGTTTGCCGTTCTCCGTGCAGATGTCGACGAGTTCCTGCGCGTCCATCCCGCGGACTTCCGCGATTTTCTGTGCCACTTCGGCGATATACGTCGAGTTGTTCCGCTTGCCCCGGTACGGTACCGGCGCCATGTACGGCGCGTCGGTCTCGAGGACGAGTTTGTCGAGCGGGACTTCGGCGGCCACCTCGATCGCCTTGCGGGCATTCTTGAACGTGACCACGCCGCCAAGGCCGATGTACATGCCGAGCTTCGTGGCCTCCTTCATCATCTCGACACTGCCGGAGAAGCAGTGGAGGACGCCGGAGGGTCTGTACTTCCGCAGGCAGTCCATCGTGTCTCCGTGGGCTTCCCGGTCGTGGATGATGACCGGCAGGCAGAGGTCGTTGGAGAGTTCCAGCTGGCGGCTGAAGAGGTCTACCTGCGTGTCCCGCGGGGCGTTCTCTTCCCAATAGTAGTCGAGGCCGATCTCACCGACGGCGACCGCCTTGTCTTCTTTCTGGAGCAGTTCGGCGATCATGTCTAAATCGCCCTTGCGCTCCTCGCCCGCCTGTTCCGGGTGGATGCCCAGGGCCGCGTAGACGTAGTCGTACTCATGGGCGAGGTCCAGGACACGGACGGAGCTCAGGAGGTCCACGGCGCAGTCGACAACGCGGACGACACCGCCCTCGGGCAGCAGGGTACCGAGGACGTCGGCGCGATCTTCCTGAAAGGCCTCGTCATCGTAATGGGCGTGGGTGTCAAAAATGTTGGTCAGCATGAAGTGCTCTCTTTCTAACGGCTTTCAAAAAACTCCGGAGCTCTTGCGAGTCCCGGAGCTTTGTGTTTTATCGGATCTTTGCGCCGGTGTTCAGGTCGTCGACGAAGAGGACCTTCACATCGTCTTCCGCGTTGTCGGCCGCGAGGATCATGCCCTGGGACTCGACGCCGCAGAGCTTCGCGGGCTTCAGGTTCGCGACGATGATGACCTTGTGACCGGTGAGGTCTTCGGGGCTGTACCAGGGCGCGATGCCGGACGCGACGGTCCGCTCGCCTTCCCCGTCATCGAGGGTCAGCTTCAGAAGCTTCTTGGCGCGTTTGATCGGCTCGCAGGCTTTGATCTCGGCGACGCGCAGCTCGACTTTGGCGAAGTCGTCGATGCTGATCTCCGCGAGTTTGGCAACGCCGGCCAGTTCTTCCTTGACCTTTGCGTTGTTCGCGGTCTCCGCCTCGGCGTTGGCTTTCTGGCGTGCTTCGATCTTCTCGAACATCTCGTCCTTGTCGATGCGGGCGAACAGCGGGACTGCCTTGCCGACGGTGATGCCGGCTTCCAGAGCGCCGAAGCTCTGAAGGGAGTCATAGTCCTTCGCGTTCATGTTGGTCTGCGCGAAGATGGCATCCGTGGTGTCCGGAGTGAACGGAGAGAGCAGGATGGCAAGGAACCGGATGGCCTCTAACAGGTTGTAGAGGACGGTGCCGAGGCGCTCCTTCTTCTCCGGGTCTTTCGCGAGGACCCACGGTTCGGTCTCGTCGATGTACTTGTTGGCGCGCTTCGCGATACCGAGGACGGTATCGACCGCGTCCGCCATATGGTAAGTGGCGAGAAGGTCGTCGACCTTCTTCACCGCGTCGAGACAGGTCTGTGCCAGGTCGTCGTCCACGGGTTCTTTCGCGGTCGGTGCCTGGATGACACCGTCGAAGTACTTGTTCGTCATGGCGATGGTGCGGTTGACAAGGTTGCCGATGGTGTTGGCCAGGTCGGAGTTGTACCGCTCGATCATCGTCTCATAGGTGATGGAACCGTCCGCCGCGTGCGGCATCTCGGACAGCAGGTAGTACCGGGTGGCATCGACACCGAAGAGCGTCGTGAGGTCGTCCGCGTAGATGACGTTGCCGCGGGACTTGGACATCTTGTCCTCGCCGAAGAGCAGCCACGGATGGCCGTAGACCTGCTTCGGGAGCGGCTCGCCGAGGGCCATCAGCATGATGGGCCAGTAGATGGTGTGGAAGCGGACGATGTCCTTGCCGATGATGTGGACGTCGGCCGGCCAGTACTTGCGGTACATGTCCGAAGACCCTTCCGGATCGTACCCGATGCCGGTGATGTAGTTCGACAGGGCGTCGATCCAGACATAGATGACGTGGCCCTCATCGAAGGTGACCGGAATGCCCCATTTGAAGGACGTCCGGGACACACACAGGTCCTGGAGACCGGGCTTGATGAAGTTGTTGAGCATCTCCTTCTTCCGGGCTTCCGGATAGATGAAGTTCTCGTTCTCCTCGATGTAGTCCTCCAGCTGTTTCTGGTACTTCGACAGTCTCAGGAAGTACGCTTCCTCCTTCGCCGGCTTGACCTCGCGGCCGCAGTCCGGGCACTTGCCGTCGACGAGCTGGGACTCGGTCCAGAAGGACTCGCAGGGAGTGCAGTACAGGCCTTCGTATTCGCCCTTGTAGATGTCGCCCTGGTCGTACAGCTTCTTGAAGATGTGCTGGACCGATCTCTCGTGGTAATCATCGGTGGTACGGATGAATTTATCGTAGGTGGTGTTGAGAAGGTCGCAGATGTCGCGGATCTCGCCCGCCACCTTGTCCACATACTGTTTCGGGGTGACGCCGGCGGCGCTGGCATAGCCTTCGATCTTCTGTCCGTGTTCGTCGGTACCGGTGAGGAAGAATACATCGTAGCCCTGCATTCGTTTGTACCTCGCGAGTGCGTCGGTCATGACGATCTCATACGAGTTCCCGATATGGGGCTTCCGAGATGTGTAGGCAATGGCAGTCGTAATGTAATACTTGCCTTTGTTTGCCATAGAAATCTCCTCCTTCTTTCATAAAATAACTGAATTATTTTACCATAAAATGCAATCAAGTACAATGTGGTCTGGAAAAACGGAGCCGTCTCATCTCCCGCCAACCCGTTGCCCCCTCTTCGAGGGACCCCGGAAGCTGATCCGGCCCGTTTTCCCTTTCGCCAACAGCGCTTTTTTCCGAGCAGAAAAAAGGCACCTCGATCGAGGTGCCTTTCAAAGACTTAGTCCAGAACGCCCTGCTCTTCGAAGAACTTGCGTGCGTCTTCGAGGATGCGGCAGTCGTTGTCGAACCGCAGGTACTTGTCGGCGCCGTCGAAAGGCAGCCACGAGTAGTCTTCGATCTCGGACTCCTGGATGATGGTCCGGGTGTCGGTGGTCGTCGCCGCGAAGATGATGACCTTTTTGTCGATGCGGTTCTGGATCATATAGTTCGACTCTTCCTTGAAACCGGGAAGGATCTTGATGTGCAGACCCGTCTCTTCGAGGACCTCGCGCATGGCGGTCTCCTCAAACGTTTCCCCGGGCTCGATGTGGCCTTTCGGGAAACTCCAGTGGGCACTGCGGTTGTTCTTGATGACGAGGAAGCGGGGCTCCCCTTTCACCTTGCGGCAGACGATGGCGCCGCAGGACGTCTCATAGTAGCAGCGGATGCTCTCCGGGTGGAAGAACTCCATCGCCTTCGAGACATCGTGGTTGATGTACCGTTTGCTCTTCGGCGCAACGACATAGTACCGTTCGCCGTTTTTCTCGACCGACGCGATGACGCGGCCGTCGAATGTTTTCACGGGGTGGTCGATCCCCATTACGAACGCGTTCAGCGTTTCTCTTTTTCGGGCGGTGACAAAATTGATTTCCCCATAGTTCAGCCCGTATGTGAACCCCTGTTGCGGGTGTTTGGAATGAATCGGAGATGTCACCTTGACCCTGACATACCTGCCAAGCATATTAACCTCCGAGTGGTGCTACGCACCTAGATGAATTGCTACCGATTATACAC
Source organism: Clostridia bacterium (assembly GCA_017433225.1). Classification (GTDB taxonomy): domain Bacteria; phylum Bacillota; class Clostridia; order Oscillospirales; family Acutalibacteraceae; genus RUG420. The sequence continues at coordinate 28,895 of JAFRHS010000001.1, read as the reverse complement.
TCATTCTCGGCGGTATTCAAGGTTTCTTAAAGGGTTTTTATCTCTTTTTTCGGAAGACAAATGCCAGAACGAGGCTCACGAGGAACGTGACGGCCGTGAGGACCGCGCCGGCCTTGAGACCGGGGACCTCATAGGTCATTTTGACGGTGTTCTCGCCCTCTTCGAGCGGGATGAGGTAGAAGCAGTCGGCGAAGGCGCCGTCCTTCAGGACCTGCGGGTCGACTTCCGCACCGTTGAGTTCCACGGTCCAGCCGCGGTCGACGGGCACGGACAGGTACAGGCTCTCGCCGCCGGTCTCGGCTCTGACGTCGGCCGTGACTTCGCCCGGAAGGATGCGGTACCCGGCCGGGGTCTTCGCGTTCAGTTCCGCGGAGACCTCCGCGAGGGCATCGAGGTCGAGGCTGTAGCAGTACGCCTCTTCGATCTTGTTCTCGCCGGAGAGGTATTTGTAACGGATGGTCGTCGGGCCGGAGGTCGTGTCCTTCTGCGGGAGCATGACAGCCTGCGGCGTGAGCCAGTAGGCGTACTCGGTCATGAATTTCCCGTTGCAGTAGAGCTTGCCGTGGGCCCAGCCCCTCGTGTGGACGGAGAAGTACGTGATCGTGTTCGCCGGCTGCTGCGGGACCTTGTACGTGTAGCGGTCCAGCGTCCGGTCACGCACCGTCCTGATGTCGACCGGTTTATAGAGTTCCACCTTGCGGCCGAGCAGCTGCGAGAACAGCGCGTTCTGGTACGCGAAGGGGTCGTGTTCATACTTTTTGAAGTCCACCGCTTTGCCGGACTTCACGACGAGGGCCGGAGCCACCGCGTACGGGTTCCGCCAGATGCCTTTACCGAGGTCGTCTGCCTTCAGGAGACCGGGGACTTCGGGTTCGCCGAGGACGTACTTGACCGAGAGCAGGGAGTCGCTCGCGAGCAGGCGGGTCGTGGTCACGGGGACCGTCGGGTCAGAGGCATAGCCGAGATGACACATGAGCTCTGCCTGATTGTTCGAGTAGGTGGACGAGTAATGGGCAATGCCGTTGTAGGCATAGGAATAGGCATCGTCGAAGTAGGCCGTGAGGTTCTCATCGGTCCGCTGACGGTAGTCGGTCTGGGCGATGCGGTAGAAGCTGTCATCGGCCGCCTTGACCGACTCGACTTTCTGCGTCCGGTTCGCGTGATAGTCCTGGTACCGGCCGACCTTCGAGAAGCCGACACTGCGATAGATGAGCGAACCGCTGATGAGCAGTTCGAGGCAGACCGCGCAGGAGAGCGAAATGGCGAGCGCCCGTTTCGCGGTCTCTTTCGCGAACGCCGGGTCTTCCCCGCCCTCCATCGGCAGGAGCTTCGTCAGCGCAAAAGCGAAGACCAGCAGGAACACGGCCGTGCCGAAGATGTAACTGACCGTGCCGTATTCTGACACAAACTCGACGAGGAGCAGGATGCCGGCCGCGGCGAGAGCCGCTTTCCAGATGCGGGACGGGGTCTCGCTCTCCACTTCGGAGTAGTAGCGGGCCGCGAGGAACAGAAGGTACGCGATGACGATGTAGCCGTACCGGTACCAGTACGACGTGATGTTCCGGAACCCGTTGGCGATGAACGCCAGAGGCTCCCAGTACGCCAGCAGCAGGAACGCGAGGAGCAGGACCCCGCTGCGGATCTTTTCTTTCAGTGCGAACTGCCGGTGAGAGAAATAGAGGATGAGCGCCAGAGTGACAAGGCTCCCGCAGAAGACGGACATGCCGCCGTTGAAGCTCTCGGTGCCGAGCGAGAACCCGGCGAGCGAGGTCAGCGGGTTGCCGGTGAAGCCGAAACTCATCTTGATGTCGGTCTTCCCCTTGCCGCCGAGGAGCGTGTACACGGTCGGCAGGAACAGGACCGCACTGAGGCAGACCGCTGCCACACCGTGGCCGAGAGCGGAACCGAAGCGGCCCCATTTCTGTTTCGTGGTCAGAAGGCCGGCCGGTACATCGCCAAGCTCCCAGAAGAAGAACAGGATGGCGGCGATGCAGTCAAAGTAGCCCGCATACCAGTTGAACAGGATGGCGGCGCCGGTGGCAAAGAAGAACAGGAAGCTCTTGCCGTTGCGGACGAGGCGATGCACCCCGAGCAGGACCAGCGGCAGCATATAGACACCGTCCAGCCAGATGATGTTCATGGTCTGGGCGATATTGTACTGGGACAGTGCGAAGGAGACGGAGAGAAGGAGCGTGAAGAGCGGGCTCAGCTTCGGGAAGCGTTCCCGCAGGAACAGGGTCATCGTAAAGCCGCAGAGGGACAGCTTCAAAAGGACCATCAGGCTGAAGAGCGCGTGGTTCATGGAGGCCGGCACCGCGAGGATCAGGAAGTTGAACGGCGATGCCAGGTAATAGGCGGCCAGCGCCACCCCGCTGCCGCCGAGGAAGTTCGTGAAGCTGTACAGCAGCGTGTCCTCCCCGTGGAACAGGTTTCGGTAATAGTTGAAGAATTCGATGTACTGGATGTTGGCATCCTGCTCGGCCAGGCTTCGGCCGCCGAAGGGCGTGACGCCGTTCAACGCGAAGAGGATGAGCAGCAGCACCGCCGGCACCAGGAATGCCAGACAGGCAAGCAGCCATTTGTTCTCAAGTTTCTTCAAAGCGGGAGTCCCCTCTCTTCTCCGGTTTGGCGCGACCGTGTGATCCGGCACAACGTTCGCGCTTTCTCAAACAAATATTTTACCATATTTCCCCGGGAATGAGAACCGCGTTCCGGACAGAGAAAAAGCTCCGGCCCCCTGCGCTATGGATATTCACAGGAAACCGAAGCCTTTTTGTATTGATTGTGAAAATGAGGTTTTGTCGGATCAGCTTTCGAACTCGGGTGCGATCTCGTCGAGGAGCTGCGAGACGAAACGGAGCACTTCTTCTTTGGTGGCCCCGGCGATGAACATACCCTTCAGCATGTTCTTGAACTCCGGCAGCGCGTTCTCATTGAGATAGGCGACGAGCTGCTCGGTGGCGTCCTCCCGAAGGAAACTGCCTCGTCCGGGGACCGAAGTGGTCATTCCGCGGTGGTCGAGTTCTCCATAAGCTTTCTGGATGGTGTTGGGGTTGACACCCAGTTCTGCCGCGAGACCGCGGACAGAGGGCATGGGGTCTCCGGGCTTCATCTCGCCGGAGAGCAGCATCCGCTCGGTCTGTTCGACGATCTGTTCGTAGACTGGGATGCGGGACATGTTGTCGATGGTAAACATGAGATCAACTCCTGATTGGTTTTAGTGTGCTACGTCAGTTAATACGCATAGATAGTACCATGCATGATGTATCCACGTCAACCATTTTTTAAGATGCAGAAGAAGTTACTTCGTGAAGACCATACCGTCCGCGATATGCTCCGCGTGGTCGTCCCAGGTCATCTTGTTGCCGTTGAAGCGGAACGCGCCCTTGCCGCCGGAGTAGACGGTCTCGACGGATTCCTGTTCGCCGTCGTCATTGAACTTGTAGTCCTTCCGGACGCCGTCGCTGTAGTAGACATAGAAGCCTTTGCTGTCTTCGTCGAAGTTGCCGCTCATCGTCCACTCGCTGTGCTCCCAGGCACTGCTGGCCCAGTAGATGTGGATCTCGACGGTGTTGTTGGCAACGCCCTTGACATCGACCGTGCAGCGGTCGCTGCCGTAACGGCCCTGGAAACGCTGGACCGGGCTGCCGGTAGCTTCGGTCGTTTTCTGAGTCGCTTTCTCAGTGGTTTTCTGAGTAGCCTTCTTCGTGGACTTCTGAGTTGCTTTCTTCGTGGCCTTCTCGGTGGCTTTCTGGGTGGCCTTCTGGGTCGCCTTCTGAGTTGCGGACTGGTTCTGCTGAGCCTCCGTCGCCTCTTCGACCTGCTGTGTAACGACTGTCGGAGCAGCGGCGGTGACCGTGACGGTCTCGTCCGTCTTCTTGTTGCAGCCGACCAGAGCAAGAGTCATGGCGAGCATGAGTACGATCCCGATGAATGCAGTGAGTGAACGTTTCATAATTCTGTCCTCCGTAGAAAAAGAATATCCATGTGCGTGTACTGTGTTCCTTAGTACACTTAGACTGTACCATATGCCCTAGGACATGTCAACCCTTTTCGAAAAATTTTTTCAAAATAATTCCGGGCCCCGTTCGGAGCCCGGAAAAGAATCGGAATGGATGATCTGTTTTAATAGGTAAAGGTCATGCCGTCGGCAACATGCTCCTGACTGTCAGACCAGGTCAGAGCGCCGTCGTGGAAGGTGAAGGTACCTTTGCCGCCGGTGTACTCGACGGTGCTCACGGCGACCGTTCCGTCTTCGTTGAAGACGGTGGTCCTCTTGACACCGTTGTTGTAGCGGACAGATCTGCTGCCTTCGTCGAAGGTGCCGCTCATGGTCCACTCGGACACTTCCGCAGCGCTGGAGGCCCAGGTGACATGGAAGTGAGCGTCTTTCTTACCCTGGCAGTCGACATCGATGGTGCAGCGGCCGGAGCCGTAGCGGCCGATGAAGTTCATGACCGGGTTCTGGCCGTCTTCTTCGGTGGGAGCGGCCTTGGTCGTCTCTGCCTTCTTCGTCGATTTCGTGGTCTCCGCCTTCTTCGTCGACTTCGTGGTCTCGGCCTTCTTGGTGGTCGTTCTCGTCGTAGACTTCGCTGTCACGGTCTCGATCTTGAGGCTGTCATTCCTGATGAATGCCTGGGTGTTGCTGCCCGGAGACAGTTTGTAGTCGGTCCAGTAGAGCGTCTTGTCGGCGAGCTTGAGTTTCAGGATGCCGGAACCGTTCGTGTACTTCACATCGTCCTTGAACTTCCCGTTGTCATCGAACGTGCGGACCAGGTAACGGCAGTTGTCATAGAACAGGGAGCCGTCCTTCTGATAGTGGGCACGCATGGTGTAGAGGTCCTTCTGCGGAAGAGCTTCTCTCCAGGTGATGGTGACGTCGAACCAGCCCTTTTCCACGGTGGGCTCCACAACGATGACGACGCGCTCAGAGGTCTTCTCCGCCCAGGTGCCTTCATACAGAGTCGGTCCGGGGATGGTGGAACCTTCGACCTTCGTGAACTCGACCGGAGTTGCCGTCTCAAATTCGTTGTAGAGTGCGTCGAGGGCCGCGCCTTCGGTCTGGCGATCGACGATGCGCATGGCGTTGCGGTACTCTTCGATGGTGACTTTGGTCATCGAGGTCTTGTTGCCGAAGTACAGGTTGTTATCTTTGACGGAGAGCGGATAAGCCGTGCCGCCGCCGATGACATCGCCGTACTCAACGATGTTGCCGTCCTTGTCATAGCCGTAGACCGTCGCCTCGCTGGCAAGGGTCTTACCGCCGTCCTGGAAGACTGCGTCGGTGACGAGGAGAGCATCGTGGTCTTTGTCCATGGCCGCAAAGGCATAGTAGCCGCCTTCCGGCAGGGACTTGATGAAAGACTCGTAGTTCTTCATGTTGAGCTCATACGGGGAGTCGACCGTCTGCTGGGTGACTTCCGTCGTCTCTTCCGGAGTTGCTGCTTTTTTGTTGCAGCCGGTCAGAGACAGGACCATCGCGACCATCAGAAGGAGGCCGATGAGGCTCATTGCTTTCCGTTTCATGTGGGTTCCCTCCATTTGCATAGTATTTGTTGTACGAGAGTATAGTACACTTTTATATTATCACGAACGGATCATTAATTGAACAATGAAGATATGTTATTTACATAAAACCACCCCGGCAGCGACCGGAGTGGTTTTGTTGGTTATTTCATCTTAAAGAACTTGGCAGAATACGGGGTCATCGGGAGCTCGAAATAACCCTTCTTCTTTTTGAGGACCGTCTTCCCCTCGTAGTGCTCGGTACCGCTGTAGATGTCCGCGTCGGACGCCAGCAGCAGTTCGAGTTCCAGGTTGTAGTCGAGGCGCAGCCGGTAATCCTGAGCCTTCTCCGAGAAGTTGAAGAGACAGAGGATGTCCTCTTCCCCGCCGTGACGGACAAAGGCATAGATGCGCTTCTCTGCCTGGTTGCAGTCGACCCAGTCAAAACCCATCGTGTTGTAGTCGAGGGCCCAGAACGCCGGGTGGTCGAGGTACAGGTGCGACAGGTCTTTCATGAAGACCTGGAAGGAGTCGTGGAGCGGATAGCGCAGCATGAACCAGTCCTGCTCCTCGTCCTCGTCCCACTCCCGGATCTGCGCGAACTCGTTGCCCATGAAGTTGAGCTTCTTGCCGGGGTGCGCGTACATATACATATAGAAGGTACGGGCCTGCGGGAATTTGCCCTCATAGAGTCCGGACATCTTCTGCAGGATGGTCGCCTTTCCATGGACGACCTCGTCGTGGGAGAGCGGCAGGATGAAGTTCTCGTCGTAGAAATACATCATCGAGAACGTCAGTTTGTGGTAGTGCTCCGTCCGCTGGTCCGCGGTCTTCTTCATGTAATCGAGGCTGTCGTTCATCCAGCCCATGTCCCACTTGTAGTCGAAGCCGAGGCCGCCGTCGTAGACCGGTCTCGTGACGCCCGGGAATTGGGTGGAGTCTTCCGCTGCCAGGATGGCGGTCGGATGCAGTTTCTTGAGGCCGCCGTTCATGTTGCGGATGAAGTGGACGGCATTCTCGTTGGTGCCGCGGTCTTTGTTGCCCTGCCAGTAGATGAGGTTGGACAGCGCGTCGATGCGCAGGCCGTCGAAGTGGAACTCTTTGAGCCAGTAGTTCGCGTTCGACTGAAGGAAGCTCTGGACCTCCCCCTTGCAGTGGTTGAAGTTGTGGCTCCCCCATTCGCTGTACCCCATGTCGGGGTGCGGGTACTCGTAGAGCGCCGTGCCGTCATAGCGTTCGAGCGCATAGTCGTCGACCGCGAAGTGGACCGGGACAAAGTCGAGGATGACACCGATCTCGTTCTTATGGCAGTTTTCGATGAGCTGCTTCAGCTGGTCCATCGTGCCGTAGCGGGACGTCGGGGCGAAGAAGCCCGTGTTCTGGTACCCCCAGGAGTTGTCTGAGGGGTGCTCTGCCAGCGGCAGGAACTCGATGTAGTTGTAACCGTGTTCCCTGACATACGGGATCAGCAGATCGCCCAGCTCCACATAGTTGTACCATCCGTTCTCGGGGTCGTCCGGGTTCTTGTGCCAGGACCCGGCGTGGACCTCGTAGATGTTGAGCGATTCATTGCGGCGGTCGGTACGGGTGAGCATCCAGTCCCAGTCGTCGAACTCGAACCTGCGAAGCTCCCGGATGACGGACGCGCTGTTCGGGCGCAGTTCCATGCCGAAGCCGTAGGGGTCGCAGTGGTCGATCGCCCGGCCGTCCTGGCCGTAGATGCGGTATTTGTACATCTGGCCCGGGCGGGCGTCGGGAATGCTGCACTCCCAGGTGCTGCCGTCATACGCGCGGTCCATGGGCGTCTCGTTCCAGCCGTTGAACTCGCCGATGACCGCCACGCGGTTGGCCGCAGGTGCATAGGTCCGGAACCAGGTGGTCTCATCGGTCACATGGGCTCCGAAAAACTCGTAGGCATCGAAACACTGACCTTTATAAAAGTTGTAAAAATCCATGAAGGGATCACCTTATAACTTGCTGACGTTGGCCGCCGTGTAATCGTAGACCTTGACGTTCACGGTTCCGCCGGCTTTCAGTTTGGCGGTCGTCGCCTTGTAGTCGGCGGCGCTGATCTCGCTCGGCGCGTCGATGTACGGACCGTTCGTCATGTATTTGAGATAGGGAGTCGTCGTGACGTCGAACCCGAGGATGGAGTTTTTGTTTTTGACGCCGTAGCTGGCGGCGATCTCATCGGAGACGAAGCCGAACTTGTCTTTGACGATCTCATAGGCGCCGCTCTTGTAGAACTTCACGTCCTTGAACTCGTCGATGACCATGGTGGTCCGGACGTTCTTCAGGCTGTTGTCATAGACGATGAAGGAGTTTCCGTAGAACTCCTGGCCCTTGGTGCTCTCGGCGTAGAGAAAGAGTTCATCTTTCCCGTCCCCGTTGAGGTCAGCGACTGCGAACTTCTTGTACTCGATGTTGATGCCGTTGGAATCCACCTTGACCGGGTGGCCGTTGTTCGTCTTGGATGCGCCGGACTGGAGTTTCTGCAGGAAGGCCTTCATGTTGCCTTCCGACGCGGAAGCGGACTTCTTCGTGGTCTCCTTGTCCGAGGCTTTTGCGGTCGTGTCCTTCTTGCTGTCGGCCGACTTTTCCGCCGCTTTCGTCTTGTTCTGTTTCGCGGCCTTCGTCGTGGTATAGCCCACCGACTCTTTGGCCTCGAACTTCGACTCGGACTTGCGGTCGGCGAAGGGCCATGCGGTCGTCGGCTCGATGTTCGAGTCGCTCGCAAGGTTGTCCTGTTCCGCTTCCGCTACGTCGGTCACGCCTTCGGAAGCGTTCGGAGACGTCGTCAGGTATGCCTGCCCTTCTGTAGCGACGGGCGCCGCAGCAGTCTGACGGCCGCTGAACCAGCGGTATCCGAAGACTGCGCCGACGGCCACTGCCAGGAACAGCAGGACCAGTAAAAGGATCTTGATAGCTTTGTTCATGATGTCCCTCCTATTTAAATGCCGAACAGTGAGATCTGGCTCGACTCCGGCAGCCCGTCAAGGGCACCGAGGTCGCGAAGCGCCGTGAGGACGGCGGAAGAGACGCCGGCGCGGATGCCGAGGTCCTCCTGGGACAGGTAGGGTCCCTGTCCGTCGTCCCTGGCTGCTTCCAGAGCCTGTGCGGCGGAAACGCCAAGTCCTTTGATGGAAGAGAACGCGAGGCGGATCTTTCCATCTTCGATCGAATAGACAGTGGCTTTTGATTTGTAAAGGTCGATGGGCAGGAACTCGATGCCGCGGGCGAGCATTTCCAGCACGACCTGGAGGCCGGTGTATTCGCTCTTCTCCGTGGCGGATGCGTCCCGTCCCTTGATCTCGATCTCCTTCATCCGGCCCTTGACATAGCCTTTGCCGGAGAGGATGGCGACCGCATCGAGGTCTTCGCCGCGGACCGTGAGGAACGTGGCATAGTACTCGAGGGGTTTGTAGATCTTGTACCAGGCAAGCCGCAGGGCGGCGCTGACGTAAGCGGCCGCGTGGGCTTTCGGGAACATGTATTTGATCTTGTAGCAGGAGTCGATGTACCACTCCGGCACGTCGTGTTCCCGCATGGCGTTCAGGTGCTCTTCGGTCAGGAGCTTGGTGGCCTTGCCCTTGCGGACGATCTCCATGATCTTGAAGGCCATGTCCGGCTCGAGGCCGTAGTGCATGAGCCCGACCATGATGTTGTCACGGGTCCCGATGACTTCGGAGATGGTGCAGGTGCCCTTGTGGATGAGTTCCTGAGCATTGCCGAGCCAGACGTCGGTGCCGTGGGACAGACCGGAGATCTGCAGAAGGTCCGAGAAGTTTTTCGGTTTACACTCGACCAGCATGCTCTTGACGAAGTCGGTGCCCATCTCCGGGATGGACAGGGTGCCGATCGGGAAGTTGATATCCTCCTCCGTGACGCCGAGGGGCTCGGGGCTCAGGAAGAGCTCGTAGATCTTCGGGTCGCAGATGTCGACGTCCATGACGGGGATGCCGGTCATGTCCTCGAGGTACTTGTACATGGTCGGCACATCGTGCCCGAGGTTGTCGAGTTTCAGGATGGTATCGTGCAGGAAATGGAAGTCGAAGTGCGTGGTCTTCATGCCCTTGCCCGGGTCGTCCGACGGGTACTGGACGGCCGTGAAGTCGGTGACATCGTAGGCGTTCGGGACGACGACCATGCCGCCGGGGTGCTGACCGGTCGTCCGCTTGACGCCGGCGACGCCCCGGACCAGCCGGTTGACTTCGGCGTCTTTCGCGTTGATGCCCCGCTCTTCGAGGTACTTTTTGACATATCCGAACGCGGTCTTGTCCGCGACGGTGGCGACGGTGCCGGCTTTGAAGACGTGGTCCTCACCGAACAGTTCGATCGTGTAACGGTGGGCGCTCGCCTGGTATTCACCCGAGAAGTTCAGGTCGATATCGGGCGATTTATCGCCTTTGAATCCGAGGAACGTCTCGAAGGGGATGTCGTGACCGTCCCGCCACATGGGCGTTCCGCACTCGGGGCAGTCCTTCGGCGGAAGGTCGTAACCGGAACCCACTTCACCGTGCAGGAAGAACTCCGTATGCTTGCAGGCGGGGTTCGTGCAGCGGTAATGGGGCGCCAGCGGGTTGACCTCCGAGATGCCCGACGCATGGGCGACGAACGAGGAGCCGACGGAACCTCTGGAACCGACGTGGTATCCGTGGTCTTCCGAGTCCTTGACCAGTTTCTGGGCGATCATGTAGAGGACCGCGAAACCGTTCGAGATGATGGAGGTGAGCTCCTTGTCGAGACGTTTGGCGACATACTCGGGGACGGGGTCTCCGTAGAGTTCCTTCGCCCTGTCCCAGCAGAGCCGCTGCAGTTCCTCCTCTGCCCCGTCGATGCTCGGCGGGAAGTTGCCCGCCGGGACCGGACGGATGCGCTCGACCATGTCGGCGATCTTGTTCGGGTTGTCGATGACGACTTCTTCCGCGCGGTCACCGAGGTATTCGAACTCGGCGAGCATCTCCTCCGTCGTGCGGAGGAACAGAGCGGGCTGGTTGTCGGCGTCCTGGAAGCCCTGGCCGGCCATGATGATGGCGCGGAACTGGGCACATTCCGGGTCGATGAAGTGGACGTCGCAGGTGGCGACCGTCGGCTTGCCGGCGGCATCGCCCAGCGCGAGGATGCGGCGGTTGATGTTCCGGAGGTCTTCTTCCGACTGGAACCGCGGCGGCATCATCTTGAGTTCCTTCGAGTTCTTGTCCTTCTTGTAGTAGGGCCGGAGCAGGAACGCGTTGTTGGTGTTCGGCTGGATCTCCATGTAGTCATAGAAATCGACGATCTCCTGGATGCGCTCATCCGACTCTTCATTGAGGAGCGCCATGTAGAGCTCGCCGGCCTGGCAGGCCGTGCCGAGGATGAGCCCTTCCCGGTGCGCGGCAAGGTCCGACTTCAGGATGGTCGGCTTGCGGTAGAAGTGCTCGGTATGGGAACGGGACACAAGACCATAGAGGTTCTTGAGGCCCACGTTGTTCTTGACGAGGATGATCTGATGGTAAGTCCGCTGTTTCCGGTCGCGGATGGCCTGCACGATGTCCGGCCACTCGGTCGGGACGCCGGGGCGCATGTCGTCATAGACATAGGACTCCACGCCGTAGATGACCTTGATGCCGGTCTTCTGGGACGCGGCAAAGGCGGCGGGATAGCCCTGCAGGACACCGTGGTCCGTGATGGCGACCGCCGGATGACCCCACTTGGCGGCGCGCTTGACGAGCTCGCCGGCATCGGTCATGGCGTCCATCATGGACATGTTGCTGTGGAGATGCAGCTCGACACGTTTCTTCGGAGCGTTGTCCATCCGTTCGATCTTCCGGACGGAGGCCATCGCTTTGACGTCGAGCAGATAATCGTGTTTGTAGGTATCGAAGATGATGTTCCCTCTCGCCATGACGGTCATGCCGTTTTTGAGGTTGTCGGAGAGAGCATTGCCGGCGTCTCCCCGCGCGAAGATCTTGCAGGGGTAGGAGTCGGTATAGTCGGTCATCGCGAAGTTGAAGATCTTGTTGCGGCCGTCTCTCGTGTCGATGACATCGACATCGAAGACCTCGCCCCAGATGACGACCTGTCCGTCGTCGGCCTTCAGCTCTTTGATGGGTTTCGGCATGTAGCGGATCTCTTTGCCGTAGATCATCTTCGCGGTCTCGAGGTAGAGCGGGATGCCGTCCACGACTTTGTGGGGCTGTTCCTCGAACTTCTCCTCCGCTTTGGCTTTGGCCTTTTCCCGGGCCTCCGCCTCCGCCTGTTTCTGCATGTCCGCATAGGCGGTGTCGTCGACATCCATGTTCACGACGCCGGCGAACTCGACTTTGAACCGGTTCTCGAACGCCTCGGACAGGATGGTCTCGAGGGTGACGTCGGCACAGATGCCTTTCAGCAGGTCTGCACCGCCGTGCGTCAGGTTCAAGGTGAGTTTGTTCCCGTCGAGCTGCCAGGTGCAGCCGTTCAGGAACCCGTTGGACGCAGGGCAGCGGCGCTTCAGTTCCTTCAGGAGTTCCGGCATGAGCGACAGGTCGACGGCGTTCGCCTCATCCTTTTCGTCCTCATTCTCCGACTCCTCTTTCGGGAACTCAAACACAGCTTTGACGTCATTCAGTTGTAACGTGGTCTGTAAAACGTCTTCGAAGGCATGGACCGTGATGTCCGGCAGCGGTTCTTCCGACCGGAGGCGCAGGAGCATGGACCGGTCGACCCGGCTCACGGACAGGTCCGTGATGATGCTCTCGAACAGCGCGTCCGGGAAACGGCCGTCATCCGGCAGCATGAACACTTCGGCAACGCGTTTTTCCTGTGGCAAAATGGGGTTCCTCTCTAATTACAGTTTCTCGATTTCTTCCATGAGTGCGTCGATGAGTTCTTCTTCGGGCACTTTCTTGATGATTTCACCCTTCGCGAAGATGAGGCCGACGCCGTTGCCTCCGGCGATGCCGATATCGGCATTCTTCGCCTCCCCGGGCCCGTTGACCGGGCAGCCCATGACGGCGACGCGGATGGACTTGTGGACGTCCTTCAGCCGTTCTTCGACTTCGTTCGCGATGCCGATGAGGTCGATCTGCGTCCGTCCGCAGGTGGGACAGGCGACGAGCTGGGGCGCGTCGGGCAGGAGGTCCAGCGCGCGCAGGATGTCGTTCGCGGCGTCGATCTCCTTGACCGGGTCATCGGTCAGTGAGACGCGCATGGTGTCGCCGATGCCGTCGGCCAGCAGAGCGCCGATGCCGATCGAGGACTTGACGCGGCCCATCCGCTCCGTGCCGGCCTCGGTGACGCCGAGGTGCAGCGGATAATCGCACTGCGCGGCGACGATGCGGTACGCGGCGATCATCGTCCGGATGTCGGACGACTTGATGGAGATGACGATGTCGTGGAAGTCGACATCTTCGAGGTATTGGACGCCCCGCATGGCGCTCTCCGCCATGGCTTCGGGAGTGACGCCGCCGTACTTCTCGAGCAGGTCGAGTTCGACGGACCCGGAGTTGACGCCGACCCGGATGGGCACCTTGTGCGACCTGCACGCGTCGGCCACGAGCCGGATCTTGTCCTCTCCGCCGATGTAGCGGGGGTTGATGCGGATCTTGTCGATGCCCGCCTCGATGGAGGCGAGGGCGAGTTTATAGTTCATCTGGATGTCCGCGATGATGGGCACCCGGATGTGTTCTTTCAGAGCTTTGACGGTCTCGATATCTTCCACGTTCGTGACCGAAAGGCGGATGAGCTGGCAGCCGGCGGCCGACAGTTCTCTCGCCTGAATGATGTTCGCCTCGATGTCGCCCTGCGGCGCATTGAGCATGGACTGGATGACGATGGGTGCGTCTCCGCCAAGAGGTACATCGCCCACGAAAACCTGTCTTGTCTTTCTGCGTTCCATGGAACTGCCTCCTTACCGCAATAGTTTGAACACGTCGCTGAACGTGACCATGATCATGAGTCCGAACAGCATTGCCATCCCGACCGTGTTGACCGCGGCCTGGAACTCTTTCGAGATGGGCCGGCGGAAGATGCCCTCCAGCATGATGAAGAGGAAGCGGCCCCCGTCAAGTGCCGGGAACGGGATGAGGTTGAAGGCGCCGACGTTGATGGCGATCAGCGCGAGGATGAGTAAGAGTCGCGAGAGGTTGCCGCTCTTCGCAGCATCGGACGTGGTGTCTGCGACAGCCTGGACTGTGCCGACCGGCCCCGCCATGTCACGCATGGAGAAGTTGCCGGTGGCGAGGTCCCACAGGGAGACCCAGACGATACGGACGATGGAGAGCGAGTCGAGGACCGAGTATTTGACGACATTTTTGAACCCGGGCTTCACACCGACGATGGCAAAGTCGTACTTGACGACCTGCGTGCCCTCGACCTCCTCGGTCTCGAACGTCACATGCTTCAGAGAGACGTTCTTACCGTCCCGGTCCACGACGAAGTCCATGACCCCGTCCTTGTCTTTCGACATGTAAAAACTGAGGTCGTACTCCGTGCGGACGACGTGGTTGTTGACGGAGAGGATGCGGTCGCCTTCCCGGAGCCCCTGCGCCTTACTGGCGGCGTTGTCCCGGAACTGGGAAACGGCCGGAGTGCCGATGAGGTCCGACGTCCCCAGCATGACGGCCATGATGATGAGGCCCGTCAGCAGGTTCACCGTGGCGCCGGCCAGGATGATGATGGCCCGCTGCCAGGGCGGTTTGCTGCCGAAGGCTCCGTCGACCTCACTGTCTCCGTCCTCGCCCTCCATGGCGACATAGCCGCCGACGGGCAGGGCGCGGAGGGAGTACTGGGTCTCCGCTTTCTGTTTTTTCCAGAGGACCGGACCCATGCCGAGAGAGAACTCGTTGACCCGCACTTTGAACAGTTTCGCGGTCAGGAAGTGTCCCCCTTCGTGGGTGGCGATCAGCAGTCCGAAGAACAGGATGGCCGCCAGGATGGGCCAGGCCTTTCCCCAGACGAGGGCTAAAGTGGAAATGTCGTTCACGCTCCTACATGCTGCATGACATAGTCTCTTGCCATGCGGTCTGCTGCCAGAACATCGGACAGCACGAAATCTTCTTTGTTTTCACAGGCCTCCATGGCCTCGCCGACCAGCTCGCCGATCTCGAGGAATTTGATCTTCCCCTGGCGGAACAGGTAGTTCGCCTGTTCGTTGGCGGAGTTGGCGGCCGTCGGATACAGTCCGCCCCGGCGGATGGCTTCCCGGCAGATGGCGAGACAGTCGAAGGTCTCCATGTCGGGGTCCGCGAAGGTCAGTGTGCCCAGTTCCGCGAGGTCCAGCTCCTTCGTCGGGGACGGGAGCCGGTCGGGGTACGTGAGGGCATACTGGATGGGGATGCGCATGTCGGCAAGCCCCAGCTGGGCGATGACCGCGTTATCGTCATACTGGACCGCGGAGTGGATGATGCTCTCGCGATGCACGACGACTTTGATCTTGTCTTCCGGGACGCCGAAGAGCCAGCAGGCTTCGATGACTTCGAGTCCCTTGTTCATCATGGTAGCAGAGTCGATGGTGATCTTTGCTCCCATGGACCAGTTCGGATGGTTCAGCGCCTGTTCGACGGTGACGTCCTTGAGGTTCTCTCTCGAGCGGCCGAAGAAGGGGCCGCCGGAAGCCGTCAGAAGGATGCGTTTCAGCCGCCGCTCGGGCGGAGCGCCCTCGAGGCACTGGAAGATGGCGGAGTGCTCGCTGTCGACGGGCAGGATCTTCACGCCGTGTTTTTTCGCCGCTGCCGTCACCAGCTGACCGCCGGTGACCAGAGTCTCCTTGTTGGCGAGGGCGATGGTCTTCCCCGCTTCGATGGCATCCATGGTGGGCAGGAGCCCCGCGATGCCGACGATGGAGTTGAGGACCGTATCGGATGCCGGGTCGGTGGCGCATTCACAGATGCCGCCGATGCCGGAGAGGACTTTCGTATTCGTGTCGCCGATGCGGACCCGGAGGTCGGCAGCGGCCGATTCGTCGAGAAGAGCGACCTTGTCCGGGTGGAACTCCCGGATCTGCTCTTCCATGGTCTCCACGCTGGTGCTGGCCGTGAGGGCGCGGACGCGGATGCCGTGTTTGCGGGCGACGTCCAGACTCTGGGTGCCGATGGAACCGGTGGAACCGAGGATGGTGAGGTCTTTCGTCATACGGCGCCCACCACCATTCCGTAGATCGTGATGAGGACGAACATGGTCGGCGATGCGAGGAGCACGCTGTCGAAGCGGTCCATGATGCCGCCGTGTCCGGGGATGAGGTTCGAGTAGTCTTTGACTCCGTAGTAGCGCTTGATGAGCGACGCCATCAGATCGCCGAACATGGAGGTGATGGAGATGAAGACCACGGTGATGCAGTAGAACCAGACCGGCATGAAGAAGGACTGCTTGACGAGGACCTTTTCAAAGACCAGCAGGCAGAGCAGCATGAAGAGGAGGACGCAGACGACGCCGCCGACGGCACCTTCCACGGACTTCTTCGGGCTCAGGTTCGGAGACATCTTGTGCTTGCCGAATTTGACACCGACGAAGTAGGCAAAGACATCGGTGAAGAGCGCGGTGGCCACGGTGATCCACAACAGAAGACGGCAGTCCGCCTTGCTGATGAGGGCCGGGTACTTGAGATACATATCCGAGATGAGGCCGATGCTGGCGAACGCTGCCGGGATGATCATGGAGGCGTAGACCGTGACGGCCAGTTCCGGGAACGTGATGGTGGTCTTCGAGAAGTTCGCCACCGTCAGGATGACGAGCAGGATGACATAGCAGATGACGATGATCTCGAGGATCTGCGGGCTCGGGATGTAGACGAGCCCCAGCGGGATGAGTCCCGCAAACAGGATGGCGATGACTTTCAGCGCCATGTTCTTGACCCCTGCGACATTGGTGATCTCATAGCAGGCCGCTGCCGCCAGAAGGGAAAAAACCAGATCGATGACCGGCGTGAACATCAGGCAGTACGCTCCGATGAGCAGTATGGCGATGACGATGCCGGATATGACACGTGTTCTCATAAGTAATCCTCGCTTTGTTTAATGATCCTGCTCCGAGAGGCCGCCGAACCGGCGGTCCCGCTTCGCATAGTCCATGATGGCCCGGTCAAGGTCATCCGGAGTGAAGTCCGGCCACGCGATGTCGTCGAACCAGAATTCGGAATAGGCCGACTGCCAGGTCAAAAAGTTCGACAGCCGCAGCTCGCCGGAGGGACGGATGATGAGGTCCGGGTCCGGGAGCCCCGCCGTGTACATGCCGGCAGAGATGTCGTCTTCGGAGATGTCCTTCGGGTCGAGTTCGCCCTTTTTGACTTTTTCGGCGATCTGCTGCACGGCGTGCACGATCTCCTGTCTGCCGCCGTAGTTGAGCGCCATGTTGACGACCATGGCATCTTTGTTGTTCATGGCGAGACAGGCGCTTTTCGCGAGCAGCTGGAGCGTCAGGGGCAGGCCCGAAACATCGCCGATGACGCGCAGGTAGAAGCCTCTCTTCTCCCGTTCGTACTTGGTCTCATCGGCTTCGGTGAGGTACTCATGGAAGATCTGCATGAGGGCTTTGATCTCATCTTTGGGGCGTTTCCAGTTCTCGGTGGAAAACGCGTAGAAGGTCATGGCCTCAAGACCGATGTCGTGGCCGTAGTCCATGATCTGCTTGAAGACTTTCGCGCCCTGGACGTGGCCCTCGGTGCGGGGAAGTCCCCGCTCTCTGGCCCACCGGCCGTTGCCGTCCATGATGATGCCGATGTGTTTCGGCATGAATTCTTTCGGAGGAAGATTTGACATAAACACACTCCCCTAAAACGCAAGTAACGGCGCAGAACGAGAGAAGGTCCCCCGTGCGCCATTACCCCTCGTATTATGTTGTCAGCGTCAGACGCTCATGATCTCTTTGGTTTTGTTTGCGGCGATCTCGTCGATCTCTTTGCAGATCTTGTCGGTCAGCTTCTGAAGCTTCTCTTCCTCATCGCGAAGGTCGTCTTCGGTGAGTTCGTTCGCCTTCTTCGCCTTCTTGAGCGCATCCATCTCGTCGCGGCGGATGTTGCGGACGGCGACCTTGGCTTCCTCTCCGCGCTTGGAGATGCCCTTGGCCAGTTCCTTTCTGCGCTCCTCGGTGAGCTGCGGGAAGGTGAGGCGGATGACGCTGCCGTCGTTCTGCGGGTTGATGCCGATGTCAGAGGCCTGGATGGCCTTCATGATCGGGTTCAGGAGCCCTTTGTCCCAGGGCTGGATGACCAGGATGCGGGCCTCAGCCACAGAGACGGAACCGACCTGGTTGATCGGGGTCGGGGTGCCATAGTAGTCCACCATGACTTTGTCGAGGACATTCGGATTGGCACGGCCGGCGCGGATCTCGGAATAATCGGTGACCAGACGGTCGACTGCTTTCTGCATTCTGCTTTCAGCGGTTTTCTGTTCTGCCATTTTGGATTCCTCCTGTATTGAAACGTGATTTAGTACTTATTCGGAAAGACAGAGGGTCCCGATGTTCTCGCCGCTGACGGCGCGAACGATGTTTTCGGGGTCTGTCAGGTCGAAGACCAGGATGTTGATGCCGTTGTCGCGGCACAGGGACGCAGCGGAGGCGTCCATGACCTGGAGCCCGCGGTTCAGGAGTTCGGACTGGGTGAGTTCATCGAACTTCACGGCGTCGTCGAACTTGTTCGGGTCTTTGTCGTAGACACCGTCGACGTTGGTGGCCTTGAAGATGACTTCGGCCCCGATCTGCGCGGCGCGAAGGGCTGCCGCGGAGTCCGTCGAGAAGAACGGGTTTCCGGTGCCGCCGCCGAAGATGGTGACGACGCCCTGGTCGAGGTCGGCTCTCGCCTTGTCCGCCGTGAAGATCTCGGCGATGGGTTCCATGGCAACGGCCGAGTAGACCTTTGCCTCCACCCCTTTGGCGATGAGCGTGTCCGCGACCGCAATGGAGTTCATGACAGTGCCGAGCATGCCGATGGAGTCGGCTCTGCAGCGGTCCATGGAGCCGCTCGAACGGCCTCTCCAGAAGTTTCCTCCTCCGATGACGATGCCGACGGAGACGCCCATGTCGACCACTTTCGCGATGGAGTCGCAGATGGTCTCGATGACGTCAAAGTCGAAGCCGTGTCCCTGCTCTCCCGCAAGGACCTCGCCACTGAGTTTCAAAAGGATCCGGTTGAATTTCGGTGCCATAAACGTACCTTCCTGTCTTCATAGTCGCTTTTATTATTATAACTTAAAAGGGGGTCTCCGTAAAGTTATTTCCGACGGGTCGCGGGGGCCGGGGCCTTGACCGTTTTGAGGACCTCGAGCAGGATCTGCTCGGGGGACCGCTTGCGGATCTTCGCCCGGGGCGTCAGGATGAGACGGTGGGCGCAGACGTCGGTGTAGAGGCTCTGGATGTCCTCGGGGACCACGTAGTTGCGGCCTCTCATGTAGGCGGACGCCTTGGCCATCTGGACGAGGGCCAGGACGGCACGGGGGCTGACGCCCTGCTCCACTTCTTCAAGATGGCGGGTGCGGTCGCACAGTTCGGCGGCATAGCGGATGAGGGACTCATCGATATAGACCGCGGTGACGGCCGAGCGCATGAAGCGGATATCCTCCGCGGTCGCGACCGCTCGGACGCTGTCGAGCGGGTCGACGCCCTGACGCAGCTGGACGATCTCGATCGTGTTCTCGATGGTCGGGTAGCCCATCGACAGACGGACCATAAAACGGTCGAGCTGGGAGTCCGGCAGCGGGTGCGTACCGGCACTGCCGAGCGGGTTCTGGGTCGCCATGCAGACGAAGGGGTCCGGCAGCTGATAGGTGACGCCGTCGACGGTGGCGTGCATCTCCTCCATGACCTCGAGCAGGGCTGCCTGGGTCTTGGCGGACGTACGGTTGATCTCGTCGGCCAGCAGGATGTTGGAGAAGACGGCGCCGGGCTGGAAGTCGAACTTGCCGGTCGCCTTGTTGTAGACCGAGAAGCCGATGATGTCACTGGCCATCGTGTCCGGGGTGAACTGGACGCGCTTCTCCGAGAGGTTCATCGCCCGGGAAAAGGCCAGCGCCAGCGTCGTCTTGCCGACACCGGGAACGTCTTCGAGGAGCACGTGTCCGCCGGCGAGGATGGCCATCAGCGTCTTCGTGATGACCTCGTCTTTACCGACGATGACTTTCTTGATCTCGTTCAGAATCTGGATGCTTTTATTTTCCATGATGAGCCTCCGTTTTTGGATTGGTTTCCTCGCGCAGCTGTTTGCGGGCCGCGCGGAGCAGTTTGATGTCAGATGTCAGTCGCAGGACCGTGTCGCAGACGGTCTCCCGTTCGACCTGCGAGAGGCCGCCTTCGGAGAACGTCTCCTTGTTGAAGAGGTCGATGGCGCCGAGGTAGGCCTCCCTCTCCTCTCCGAGCAGGCGGGCCACGGACCGCGGCCGGAACTCGTCAGGCTTCAGGCCCTGGCGGCGGAAGACCCGCATCATGTAGCGGAACGCCAGCGAGGTGGCTTCCGGGGAGTCTGCCCGTTCGATCTTCTTGCGGACCGTCCGCTCATACACCAGCGGGATGAGCAGGAGGAGCAGGAACAGCGGGACCAGCAGGATGAGCCAGCCGAAGTTGCGGTGCTTTTCCTGTTCTTCGGGCTCATCTGCCTCTTCTTCGTCCTGTCCGCCTCCGTCCTCGGAGTCCTTGTCCTCGTTGTCCTCCGGCTGAGGGGTCTCTTCCGGCTGGACCGTCTGGCCCTGCGGCGAAGAACCGGAGTTGCTGTTCTGCGTGTCGAAGTAACCCGGGGTGACTTCGACCGGCACCCAGCCGACTCCGTCGAGGTAGACCTCGACCCACGCGTGGGCCGCGGAGTCCGGGATAGACAGCGTGACATCGGTCTCTTTCTCGACCGACCCCGCCAGTTCCTCCGAGATATAGTAGCCTTCCGCATACCGGGCGGGGATGCCCGCTTCCCGGTAGAGCAGCGTGGCGAGGGTGGCGAAGTGTGTGCAGTACCCGGTGCGGGACTCGAGGAACCGGAAGAGCGGATCCTGTCCGGGCTCCGGCTCTGCCACGTCGAGCGAGTACTGATAATTCTTTGTGAAATAGTTTCGGATACGGTAGGTGGCGTCCGACACCTTCGTCGTCTTGCCGACGACGGCGGCACCGAGTTCACTCATGATGTCCCGATATGGCTCCGGGATGTCCCGCTCGTTTGCCTGCGCGAAGGCGCGGTACACTTTTTCCACCGGTACGAACGCATCTTCATAAAGGGAGTTGTACGGGGCGTCTTCCCCGATGAGCGCCTTCGGACCGACGTTGCCGTAGTCCTTCGTGAGGGGGCGATAGACGGTCAGCTCATAGGACCGTTTTCCCCGGAGGCCTTCGGCCAAGAGGCCGTTCTGCGAGAGCTCCGCGTGGCGCAGTCCTCTCGACTCTTCACTGACCTCGTAGGGCGCGTACATGCGGTCGCTGAACGCGAGTTCATTGCGGACTTTGATCGGGTACCGGGGCAGGTTCATCGCCTCCCGCTCCCCGTTTTCATACTGGGTGGTCTGGACCTGCCACTTGAGGTCGAGAAGCTGTCCGAGGGAGACGGCCGGCGAGAAGTAGTTGCTGCGGATCCAGGGGCCCGTCAGCGAGTAGTCGTCGAAATAGGCGCCGCTGTCGAGGGGGACCCATTTGCCGTCTTCCAGCACATCGCCGGAGTACCCGCGCAGGTACATGGAAAAGGCATCGGGCGTCTCGACCGTGAGGACGGTCTTCCCGGTATACTGGAGGGCGCCCGCTTCGTTGAGGTCGCCGCCGGGCATGCCGTCGACGGTCTCGTTCGGTGCGTACCGGAACGCGGTCACCCGCTGGGCGATCTGCTGCCGGAGCTCCTCCACGTTCTCCGAGCGTTCGAACCCGGAGAGCAGCAGTGCCAGGAGCACGAGGAAGATGAGCATGGCGCCGGAGAGTTCTCCGTTGAGCCAGGTCAGGCGCCGGGCCGTGCCCTTGCTGCGGGTCTCGAGCAGGATGAGGTAGAACGTGGCGGCCACCGCATAGAAGATGAAGGCCGGCATCGTGGGACGCAGCCCGGTCAGGAACCCGGCCGCGGCCGGCAGGACCGCCGTGACGATGGCGAGCCACCGGACCTTGCGGCAGATGGCATAGGCAAAGAGGCCGGCCATCAGGAAGCCGAGGAGCAGGATGACGAGCTGCCCCGGCGTGGCGGGCGTGTCTGTCTTCGGGTACCCGTCCCCCGTCGGGAACAGGGCCATCTCATGGACCCGGTTGACCGCCTTTGCGAGGTAGTTGAACAGTTCCCGGAATCCGTCGGCGAAGTACCGCGCGCCGATGAGACCCGCCAGGAGCGGCAGGAACACGGCATAGACCGGGGTCAGTTTCCCGATGCTGTGGAGCTTTGCGATGAAGTACAGGAGGACCGGGAACAGGGCGAGCGCGATGAGCGCGTAGAGCTCGAGACGGATGGAAAGCATCGAAAGGAGCAGGAGCCAGAAGGCAATATGGACCAGCACCGCCGCGGCCACTTCGGCCACGACAGCGTTCAGGCTCGCCGGTCTCTTCCGGCCGGAGCTTTCGAGTCGCATACAGTGCTTCCTTTCGTGTCGATCGATCAGATGTTGAGCGTCATGGTGCCGACCTTTCCGATGCGGCCCGGCAGTTTGTCCATCTGCAGGGCGGGGTCGGCGTTCTCGAGGCCGCGCTTGCCGACGGCCGCGATGCGGGTGCGGCAGCGGACGGCCAGTTCGTCGGCTTCGGGCGTGCCGGCGTGGGTGGTAACGAAGAGCAGGGTGGTGTCTTTGCCGATCTGCTCGCCGCCCATCAGGAACCGCTTCGCCGAAGAGTCCTCCTCCCCGTGCGGCGCCGAACAGACGAGCCGGAACACGGCCGCGTCGAGGTCCTCATAGGACGAGACGTTGAACGAACAGTATTCATCGGTGCCGCCGTCGAACCAGGCGAACGTGTGCATGATACCGGTGTCGAGGAGGCCGCGCGAGAAGTTCGCGGCATAGCAGACGCAGGCCTCGAGCGCCGAGGGCGTCGCGTTTTCAAGTTCGACCAGCAGGACGACCGAGTAGTTGATGGGTTTGACGAACCGCCGGATGACAAGGTCGTCGGTTTTTGCCGACAGTTTCCAGTGGACGGCGCGGACGTCGTCGCCGGGGACGTACGGACGGACATCGAAGGTCTCCGATACATCGCGACCGGGCTCCAGGATGGAGAACTTCTCGGACTCGCCTTCGGTCTCCCGGACCTCACTGACATTGACTTCGGTCAGGATGTGGTCGGGCTCCACGAGGACGACGCGTCTCAGGCGGTGGTCCGAGGGGAACTTCACGAGGCCGAACAGGTCCCTCGTCGAGAGGTTGTCGAGGGTGATGTACATCTGCCCCGTCTCCGTCTCCTCCACGAAGACCTGGACCTCATCGGAACCCCGGCCGCTGACGGGACAGCGAATGCTCTTCGTGAGCTCGGTGTCGGTCAGTGTATTGTGGATGGTGAGTTCTCCGGAAGCGGCCGCCACCGGAAAGAACGAGCTGTTGTGGAAGACCGTTTTGATCTCCGCGGTGTCTCCCCTGCGCAGGCCGGCCGGGACCATGAGTTCCGCCGAGAGGCTGTTCCGGGAAAAAACACTGAACAGGACGGAAGCCGCCGGCAGGAAGATGCCGGTCAGGAGCAGGATGAGGGTGAACACGTTGTTGACGTACAGTTCCAGCAGGACCAGTGCCAGCAGGATGACTGCCAGCAGGATGCGGTTTCGTCTCATGGTCTTCCCTCCCGTTCTTAATAATTTATTATCTTTACTAGTATAACACAAAAGAAGACGCCCGGGCCTCTCAAAGTGAAAGTTCCGGACGTTTCTTCCTGTTTTTTGTTCCGTCGAAGGGCACTCAGCCGATGTAGGTGAAGCCGGCCTCTTCGACCGCTTTTTTGAGTTTTTCCTCTTTGACGTCTCCGCTCAGCTGCAGGACGACGGTCCCGGCCTCGTGGTCGGCGGTGGCGCTCTCCACTTTGCGGATCTTCTCGAGTTCCTTCTTGACACTGGCTTCGCAGTGCTGGCACATCATGCCTTCGACTTTGATGGTTTTTTCCATGGTATCAGGTTCCTTTCTGAGGATATCGATTTTCCTTTTATCGTGTTTCGTGCTGTGGACATCGAACAGGTTGAGCCGCAGCGCGTTCATACACACACAGAAGCTGGAGAGGCTCATGGCGGCGGCCGCCACCATGGGGCTCAGTTCCCAGCCGACCCCGAACACGGCGTTGTACCAGCCCGCGGCGAGCGGGATACAGATGATGTTGTACAGGAACGCCCAGAAGAGGTTCTCCTTGATGTTCAGAAGGGTCTGTCGGGACAGCCGGACCGCGGCGGGCACATCCCGCAGCGTGCTGTTCATGAGGACGACGTCCGCCGCGTCGATGGCGACGTCGGTGCCGGCGCCGATGGCGATGCCGGTGTCGGCAGTCGTCAGGGCCGGGGCGTCGTTGATGCCGTCGCCGACCATGGCCACCCGGCCGTATTCTTTCTGCAGCTCTTTGATGGCGTCGGCCTTGCCGCCCGGCAGCACGCCGGCCACGACCCGGTCGACCCCGGTCTCTTTGCCGATGGCCTCCGCGGTCACTTCGTTGTCGCCGGTCAGCATGCAGACGGCGATGCCCATCTCCCGCAGCTGGGCGATGGCTTCCGGACTGTCTTCCTTCATGACGTCGGCCACGGCGATGAGGCCGAGGAACGCGTCATCTTTCGCGAAGTAGAGCGGCGTTTTCCCCTCTTTCGAGAGGTGCTCCGCCACGGCGAGGAGCTTTTTCGGGATCTCGCAGACGGTGGCGAGGAAGTGCTCGTTGCCGCCGCTCAGGACCGCCCCGTCCATGCGGCCGGTCAGACCGTTGCCGGGCAGGACCTCGAAATCGGAGACGTCCTTCGCCGCGGTTCCCTCTTCGAGACCGTACGCCACGACCGCCTTCGACAGCGGGTGCTCACTCTTCTGCTCGAGGGAGAACGCCGCCTCCATGAGGTCGGTGATGTCGACGCCGGGGCCCGGCACCACGTCGGTGACGGCGGGTTCGCCCTTCGTGATGGTCCCCGTCTTGTCGAGGGCGACGGCGCGGACCTTCCCGGCCGCCTCCAGGCTCTCCGCGGTCTTGAACAGGATGCCGTTTTTCGCGCCGACCCCGTTGCCCACCATGATGGCGACCGGGGTGGCGAGGCCGAGGGCGCAGGGGCAGCTGATGACCAGCACCGCGATGGCGCGGGTCAGGGAGTGCTCGACGCCGGAGCCGACGACCATCCAGGCGAAGAAGACCGCGAGGGCGATGACCATGACCATCGGCACGAAGATGCCGGAGATGCGGTCCGCGACCTTGGCCACCGGCGCTTTCGTCGCGGCGGCGTCCGAGACCATTTTGATGATCTGGGACAGGGTCGTGTCATTGCCGACCCGCGTGGCCCGGCACTCGAGGTAGCCGGACCGGTTGACCGTGGCGGCCGAGACGACGTCTCCCTCCGCCTTGTCGACCGGGATGCTCTCGCCCGTGAGGGCGGACTCGTCGACGGCGCTGGTCCCGGACAGGACGATCCCGTCCACCGGGACGTTCTCGCCGGGGCGCACGACGAATACATCGCCCACGCCCACGTCTTCGATACCGACGTCGACCTCTTCCCCGTCCCGCAGGAGGGTCGCGGTCTTCGGCGACAGCTTCATGAGGCTCTTCAGAGCATCGGTCGTCCGGCCCTTCGACTTCGCCTCGAGGGTCTTGCCCACGGTGATGAGGGCGAGGATCATGGCGGCGGACTCGAAGTAGTAGCTGTCCATATATTTCATGGAGGCTTCCGCGCCGAACTCCGCCATCGTGGAGGCCGCCTTCATCAGCGCGTAGAGGCTGTAGAGGAAGGAGGCCGAGGAGCCGAGCGCGACCAGCGCGTCCATGTTGGGGGCGCGGTGCCAGAGGCTCTTGAAACCGTTGATGAAGAACTTTCGGTTGATGAGCATGACGACGATCGCCAGCAGCATCTCCACGAGCCCCAGGTTCACGCAGTTCGCGAGAAGGCGCGGCACCGGCCAGCCCCACATCATGTGCCCCATCGAGAAGTACATGAGGAGCAGGGTCAGCGCCACCGACCACACGAGCCGGCGCAGGAGCTTCGGGGTCTCGGTGTCTTTCAGCATCTCTTCGGCGTCCGCGAGAGCGCTGTTCCGCGCGGTTTCGTCCGAAGCGCCGCCCAGAGGAGACGCGCCGTACCCGGCGTCAGACACCGCTTTTTCGATGGCGGAGGGGCTCGCGTCGCCCTCCACCGACATGGAATTGGTCAGGAGCGAGACCGCGACCGAGTCGACGCCCGGCACGCTCTGCACCGCCTTTTCCACCCGCGCCACACAGGCGGCGCAGCTCATTCCTGTCACTTTGTATTGTTCCATCGTGACTCTCTTTCCAGCCGGAACACCGGCGTTATTTCATCATTTTCTGCAGGAGTTTGACGAGCTCTTCGATGGTCTCGTCGTTCCCCTCTTTGATATCTTCCGTCACACAGCCGCGGATGTGCGCTTCGAGCAGCTCTCTGCTGAAGGCGTTGAGGGCCGCGTTCGCCGCTGCCGCCTGGGTCAGGATCTCGGGACAGTAGGCGTCGTTCTCGACCATGCCCTTGAGCCCGCGGACCTGCCCCTCGATGCGGGACAGCCGGTTCATGAGTTTCTTCTTTTCCGTGTCGCTCCGGTCCTTGTGATCATGGAGACAGTGCGGGCAGACTTTTTCTTCCGCCATGGCGATATACCTCCTGAAGTCGATACCCACCCGGGGTATCTCAGATGACCTTATCTTATACCCCCTGCGGGTATTTGTCAACCGAAAAAAAAGCCCCCCGGCAAACGCCGGAAGGCTCTGGTTCGAACGTCAGATGACGGGTGCTGTAAAGACCGTGCTGTAGGTGACGCGGATGGCGTCCTTTTTGCACTTGGTCAGGCAGAAACCGCACTTGATACATTTGTCCTCATGGATGGTGAACGGGTGTTTGATCTCACCGGTGATGGCCGATGCCGGGCAGTTCCTCGAGCAGAGGGAACAGCCGATGCAGGCCTCTTCATCGATACAGATGGAGAGGATCTGCTTGGAATCGGTCCCGGGGATGATGGCCGCTCCGGGGCAGATGTCCCGGCACTGGCCGCAGTCCACACATTTTTCCTTCGGGATGCTGTAAGTATTGGTCTCCAGGTCGTAGACCGGGACGTCGAACGGGCAGGCGAACGCACAGGCGCCGCAGCCGAAACAATATTCTTTTCGAATGACGTATGCCATGGATGGATCCTCCTTCCCTTAACCGCCGCCGGCGGGAGACATGACCCAGACTTCATCGCCGTCTTTGAGGCGCATTTTGGCCTTGTTGCAGGGTTTGTTGTTGACAAAGACCGCTGCGTTGTTGAAGTGGATGTTGGAGTCCGGGACTTTACTGAGATAGTTGAGGCTCGTGAAGACGTCGTTGACGACAGCGGCCTCGGCGATATATTCCTTGACCCCGGAGTCTACACGGTAGACGCCGAAGACTTTCACAGTCACTTTTGCCATTAGAAGATACCTCCCGGGAACAGTTTCTCCGTGCCCTTCGGGACTTTGATGCCGAGGGACTTGAGCTTCAACATGGTGGGAACGCCGTTGATCCAGCCGCGGTTCGCATAGAACGCTCTCAGCATGGGCTTCAGCGGGACGGACAGGCCGGTACCGGGCTCCTGCTTCTCGTCGGTCAGACGTTTCGGAAGGGCATCGGCGCCGGGCTTCTGGCCCAGGATGATGTTGGCAGCGCGCTCCGTGTTCCAGCCGCGGTCGCCGGCGACAAGGAAGTCGCCCACTTTCAGCTTCATGCCGGATGCTTTTTCAACAGCGGCAGAATGGGGGACCAGGAACGGAGCCTGCAGCTGCAGGACCGGATAGATCAGGTTCACGAGGAAGAGGACCGGTGCCAGGTACGGCATGATCCAGTTCACGAGTCTCGTGATCGGATGGTTCGGACGGTCAAAGACGAATGACGGGAAGACCGCGTAACTCGTGAACAGGCAGGCGCCTGCCGCGGAGATGGCTTCCATCAGGTTCTGGAACGTGATGGCGAGCTGGCCTTTACCGAGCGGTCTCAGGCCGTTGACGTCGAGGCCGAGGCCTTCCGCGAAGACCAGGTAGCCGGCGTTCAGATGGCAGCCGCCGCGGTTGGAGACCGCGTAGCCGAGGCCCTGGCCGAAGGTGGCGCGGGGTTCGTAAGCGGACAGCTCCATACCCTTCGCCTGGATGGCGAATTCCATGCCGCCGAATTTCTCTGCCATTTTCTTGGAACCGTTGGCCAGTTCATCGCCCTTGCCTTCCCGGTGGGCGATGTCGTGGATCATCTGGTCGACGCCCTCGGTCGAGCCGAAGTGGAGACCGCTGTCCCACATGCCTCTTTCCGTGAGTTCCATCGCGAAGGCGACGGTGCCGGCGGTAGAGATGGTATCCATGCCCATCTCGTCGATGAGATAGTTCCAGCGGATGATGGCGTCGAGGTCGTCGTTCAGGATGTTCGGACCCATGAGGCCGAGGATCTCGAGTTCGGGGCCCTTGACGTCTTTCCCGTCGACTTCGCAGCGGCGGGTACACTGGATGACGCAGGTCGTGCATCCGGAGTTCCGGAGCAGGCGGGTCTCGGCGAGGGTCTCACCGGAGACCTTGTCGAAGCCCTCGAACTGACCGCGGGTGAAGTTCTTGGTCGCGAGGATGTTCCGGGCCTGCATGGGCGTGACAAGGCCAGCCGTACCAAGCTGAGGCACCTGGCGGCCGGTCAGCGCGTGTTTGCGGAGCGTCGTGCTCCATTTGCGGGTCAGTTTCCGGAACTCTTCTTCGTTCGCGATGTGCGGATGTTTGAAGCCCTTGGCCGTGATCGCTTTGATCTTCTTGTCGCCAAAGACTGCGCCGACGCCGCCGCGCCCGTGGGCACGCTCGCCGGACATGACTGCCGCATAGAGGACCTTGTTCTCACCGGCCGGGCCGATGACCAGGTTCGCACCGTGGCCCTTCGGAAGGGCCTCCTGGGTCGGGGTGACTTCCAGGCCCCAGAGTTCGGTCGCATCGTGGAACTGGACTTCATCTTCCGAGATCTCGATGTGTACCGGCGTCTCCGACTTGCCGGTGATGATGCAGCCGTCATAGCCGCAGCGTTTCAGCATCAGACCAAAGTCGCCGCCGCTGTTGGACGAGGTGATGAGACCCGTCTGCGGGGAAATGGTCGAGATGTTGAAACGAGACGTACTGGGGGCGCCGGTGCCGGTCAGAGGGCCGGTCGTGATGACGATCCAGTTGTCTTCATCGAAAGCAGTCATCCCGGGACGGACATGGTGGAGCAGGATATCGCCCGCCATGATCTTGCCGCCGATCGTGCGCTGGCGGTCTTTGTCGGACCACGGGAATTCCGAGACTTCATGGGTATTCAGATCGATCATCAGGACCTTCCCCATGTAAGCGCCGTATGCTGTCATTGTTTCATCTCCCTTGCT